>CAMMCS010000019.1 GCA_946494635.1 uncultured Oscillibacter sp.
AGCTCCGCCAGGCCGGCGCCGGCCGCCACGGCGGCAGCAGCGGCGTCCACCCGCGCACCCGCCGCCAGAAGCAGCTCCCCCGGCATATATTCCTCGCCCCGGCGGCAGATATTCTTTCCGGCGGTTCCCGGATGAAAAATCTGGACGGCATCCTCCCCCAGATCCGTATCCTCCTGCCGGATCACAGTGTCTGCGCCCTCCGGAATCATGCATCCGGTCATCAGACGCACCGCCTGTCCCCGGCGGATGCCGGTTTCCGACGGCATACCCGCATACAGCTTGTCCACCACCTGAAGCCGCACCGGCCGATCCGGCGCGGCCTCGGCCACATCCGCCGCAAACACCGCGTACCCGTCCAGCGGGGAGCGGTCAAAGGGAGGCTGGAACAGCGTGCTCCGGATTTCCCGGGTCAGGCGGCGTCCCACAGCCTCCGCCAGGGGAACCCACTCCTCCTGCAAAACCGGCGTATGCTCCAGAACCAGTGCTCTGGCCTCTTCAAGGGTGACTGACATCCCTGTGCTCTCCTCTCTGTTCTCTCATCCATTGCATCAAAAACGCCGCCATGGGGGCCGGATCCTCCAGCGGCAGAACCGGGCATGGCGCCGCCAGCGGCGTATCGCTGACAATGGCCAGGCACGCTTCCGCCGGAACCGCCAGCGGTTTTCCGGACGCCGCGCGATACAGGGCGATGATGGGAAACGGCCCCGTTTTATAGCCCTCCGCCAAAATCAGATCCACATTCCGGAAGTGCCGGACGGCATCCTCCGGGGCGACAGGCCGCCGCTCCATATACGCAAACGCGGAAGGCGATGCAATGGCCACCGCGTCAGCCCCGGCGGAGGCCAGGCGGTCTGTGTCACTTCCCGCAGTATCCAGCGCAAAGCCGTGGCCGTCATGCTTCAGGACGCCCACACGCACACCTGCCTCCTTGAGCTGCGGAATCAATCTCTCCAAATACGTTGTCTTCCCCGTGTCGGACCACGCGGCAAACGCGACCACCGGAACAGCCAAGGGAATCCCCCCTGAACATTGAAATCTAAAGAGCGTGTCTGCCCAACGGCAAAACACGCTCCAAATCTGTACTCGTACGCTCTGGCAGCGTGCTTTCTTCTCAAACCCGGAAAGTTGCCCCGTTTCCAGGACAGCTCGGCCATACAAAGGCGCATGGCGGCGGCAGAACCGTGGGAAGTCCGTTAGGTTCTGCCACTCGAAAGCAGCATCATGCAAACTTCTGTTTTTTGCTGCATCTATTATAATGCGGCCGCGGCGGTTTTGCCAATTGCTTTTATCGGTATGGGCAATCGAAAAAAACGATTGCCCATACCGATAAAAGCAGGGAGACGGAGATACAGCCTCTGTCTCCCTGCTCTGGTTCTTCATCCCGGGCCGGGTGGTGCGCGCCTCACTTTTTCCGCAGGCCCAGCTGGTCGATGAGGGCGTTGCAGGCCTTGGTGCTGCCGCTGGCCTTGTACTCCTCCTCGGTCACGCAGGTGAGGGCGCCGAAGGAGCATGCCCGCACGCAGGCGGGGTCCAGCCCATTCTTCACCCGCTCGTTGCACCCGTCGCACTTCACCATCTTCCCGTCGGAGGCCCGGTACCGGGGCGCCCCGAAGGGGCACGCCATGGCGCAGCTCTTGCACCCGATGCAGTTGGTGTTGTCGTACACCGTGAACCCGGTCTCCGGGTCTTTGTACAGGCATCCCACTGGGCAGGCCGGGATGCAGGGCGCGTCCACGCAGTGCATGCAGGCGGCGGAGATGTAGGCAAAGTAGGTGCCCCCGTCCGCCAGGGGGATCTCATTGTCAAAGGTCTGGCGGAAGCACTTGTCCCCGGCGGCCAGGTCTGTGTCGTTCTGGTCCAGGCACCCCATCATGCAGGCCGAGCAGGCAGAGCATTTGTCCTGGTCGAATACAAAAACATGTTTCATCGTTTACGCCTCCTGTACCTTGCGAATGTTGCAGCGCATCCCCTTGAAGCCGGGGTACCCGGAGTACGGATCCAGGTGGTTCCGGCCGATCAGCTCGTTGACGTTGGCCTCCGTATAGCCGTGGAGCGTCATCAGCACGCCGGGCTGGGACCGGGCCGTCACCTTCACCTTCATGCGGATCTTCCCGTAGGGGCTGTACAGCTCCACGGGCTCTCCATTTTGAAGGCCCAGCCGCTCCGCGTCCGTGGTATAGACCTCGATGGTGGGGTCGGGCCGCAGGCTCCGCAGCCACGGGGTCTCGTGGGTGCGGGAGTGGATGGCATGAGGCAGGCGGGCGCCGGTGCACAGGTAGAAGGGATAGGCCGCCTTCGTCTCGGGGTCGTTCTGATCCTCCAGGGGATCCCGGTAGCTGGGCAGGGGATCCAGGCCGTACTTGGGGTCGATGGCGGCAATGGCATTGGAGTAGAACTCAAACTTGCCGCTGGGGGTCTTGAAGCCGTCTTCCAAACACTTCCCGGGGCGGGGAGGCCACTGAGCAATAGGAACTTTGACAGGCAGATCGCTCTTCTTCAGATCCGCAACTGTCAGACCGCAGCCGTCGATGATCCAGTCCATGCACGCTTCGTAGCCGGCCTTCAGCAGATCGTCGTCCAGATCCATCACCCGGGCCAACTCGCAGAGGATGTCCGTGTCGGACTTGGACTCATACAGGGGCGTGATGACCGGCTGTGTGAAGGTCAGGTAGCCGCCCTGATAGGCCTTTAATTCTCCACGCTCAACAGATGTACAAGCCGGGAGTACAATGTCAGCATATTTGCAGGTCATTGTCATAAATAGATCTGTGTTTACAAAGAAATCCAAATTATTCTTCATGGCTTTGAGAAGCTGATTGGTTTGCGGAAACATTTTTGCGTTCATACCCAGACCGAAGATGGCTTTAATGGGATATGGATCAGCCGTCTCCACCTGCCGAAGCAAATCCATGGATTGGAATTCATCAAATTGAGCATCCCACAAGGGAAAACGCTCCGCGCCGATCCGTTTCGCACCGCCTGGGTAACGATTGGATCGGAACTCGTGTTCCCGTGTTACGAATCCAGCTGGTTTATGTAGGTACGTCATCACGCCAGGTACATTACCGCCTGCTCTATCAAAATTACCGGTGAGCGCGCTTAAGCATACAGTGGCACGATGCGTATTAAACCCATTGATGTGATGCACCAGAGCGGAGGCGGAGAAGTTGATGCAGGCGGGGCCATTGGTGGCAAAGAGCTTTGTTGCCTCCAGAATCTTGCCGCCGTCCAATCCTGTGATCTCGCAAACCTTATCCAAAGGATACTGATCCACCAGCTCCTTGTACTTGTCAAAGCCGAAGGTGTACTTCTCCACATAGTCCATGTCCGCCCAGCCGTTGTCGATGATGAGCTTGGCCATGCCCAGGGCCAGGGCCCCGTCAGTGCCGGGCCGGATCTTCAGGAAGATATCCGCCAGGTTCTTGGAGGCCGGCGTGTCCCGGATGTCGATGATGATGACCTTGCCGCCCCGCTCCTTCAGCTTCTGGACGCCGGCCACATTCAGGTGATTCGAATAGTACCCATCAAAATTCCAGCCCAAAAATGTGTTGGCATGAATCAAGTCAGTCGCACCAACTGCACCAGAGGTAACCTTATAGCCAATGACCATGGAAGCACTACAAGTACTATCATCCGTGCCGAAGTTCACGCTGCCGAATACATGTGCAAAACGATGGAAAATTGGCCGGTACCACTTGCAGTAGCCGCTGAAGAACGCCACGGAGTTGGCGGAGTAAGCCTCCTTCACCTTGTTCAGGTTCTCCGCGATGATCTGGTAGGCCTCATCCCAGCTGATGGGCTCGAACTTGCCCTCGCCGCGCTCCCCGCCCCGCTTCAGCGGCGTCTTGATCCGATCCTCCCGGTAGACATAATTCCGCAGGCTGGATCCCTTCGTGCACAGATGCCCGTGGTTATAGGGGTGCTCCATCGTCCCCTCCACCCGGATGATCTTCCCGTCCTTCACATAGCAGTCCACACCGCAGTGGATGCCGGGGCTGCAGATGGCGCACAAGGAGTGTTTGACCTCGATCCCGGTGTCCTCGCCGGGGATCTTGGCCTTGATCTTCTTTTCTAACTCAGTCAAGAGATATCCCTCCCAAAAAGTCGATAAAGCTGTCCGGGAACCCGTTCTTCTGCAGATAGCAGGCTGTCCGCACGTCCATCCCCGCCTCCGGGCTTTCGATGGACTTGATGAACACGTTCTTTACGATCCCGTTGCTGTCGGCGGACCCGATCATGTTGATGCACTTGATCCCGTTTCCGTCTTTGACCGCCTTGATGTACCGTCAGGCAAACGCCTGGCTGGAAAAGCATCCCGATGTGGATGCGATCTTTACCGTCCCGGACAGCGCCGCGGCCGTCAGCCAGGCGATCCGGGAGCGCGGGCTCATCGGAAAAATCATTCACATCGGCTATGGCATGACAGACTCTACCCGTCCCTGCATCCTGGAGGGCTCGCTCAGCGCCGCAATCGGCCACCGGGCCGAACACCAGGGCTATATGCCTTTTTCCATCCTGCTGGACTACTTTGCCACAGGAAAGCTGCCGGACTTCCGGCGGGTCCTGATGCTGAACGATATTTTCATCAAGCAGAACAGCGTCTTCTGATTCTCCGGAGGTCCGCATCGGCATAAACGCGCCCATGCGGCGCGGCCAAAGCCGCTCCCCGTACAGGCGCGGCTCTGCCGGATGCCTTCCCGGAAAGCATCTCTATTCTCCGCAGGCCCGGGGGCTGCCCGGCTGAAGAAGGCCGCGCGCATACTGTGCCGGCAGCGCCCGGCAAGATCAAAAGAGGTAATCTTACATGTCTTCATCGCAGAAAACCTTTCAAATCTTCATCCGGCCCCAGCAGGAGCGCACATATTTTGAGCTCCCCTTCTCCGTGCCGGAAAATGTCTGCCGGATGGATCTTTCCTACACCTATCAGCGGTACGAGCCTGAAGCCGATCCGGGGCCCGGCAGTCCTCCTCCCCGGGAAGTCAACATCATTGATCTGGCTCTGCGGGACAGCACGGGAAATTTCATCGGCGCATCCGGTGCCGGCCGCAGCCAAATCCATATTTCGGCGACGGACAGTTCCGCCGGTTATGCAAAGACGGCCCCCCTTCCCGGTTCATGGGCAGTGATCGTCGGCGCGTATAAGGTCGCGCCCGCAGGCGTCCTCGTCTCCTACAGCGTCACCTTCACCTTTCGGGAGCGGACGCTTTTAAAAGGAGATCCCCATGTACACTCCAACGCCTCGGACGGTGCTTTTTCCAGAGAGCAGCTGCTGGCAGAATCCAAGAAAATCGGGCTGGACTTTTTCTTTCTGACCGATCATAATAATTACGCCCATAACTCCCCCCCGATGGAATACGACCACGTCTGTCTCTTCCCTGGGTCGGAATGGACGCACTATGACGGCCACGCCGGCATGCTGGGCGTGTGCCGTCCTCTGCGCAGCCCCTTTTGCGTAAATTCCGCGGCCGGCGCATGGGAAAAGCTGGATGAAGCGCGGCAGAATGGGGCGCTTGTCATTCTGAACCACCCCTTCTGCCCGACGTGCGGCTGGCACTTCGGGCTGGAGGGCCACACATTTGATCTGATCGAGGTCTGGAACGGCCACACGGTTCCTGCGGGGAATCAGGCCTGCCTGGCGTGGTGGCATCAGCAGCTCTGTACCGGGAAGCGTCTCCCCGTCATCGGCGGCAGTGATTTCCACCGGATCCTGCCAGGCCTGCAGCTGGGGAGCCCTACCACCGCTGTCTATGCCATGTCCCGATCCATGGAGGACATCCTGGCCGCCATGCGGCAGGGGAACTGCTATCTGCTCGCCGCGCCGGACGGTCCGGATCTTTGGGCCGAGGCTGACGGGGCAATCCTGGGAGAGACGGCCGCGGGCGGAAGCTGTGTCACAATCCGCCTCTCCCATCTGTCCGGAGATGAAACCCTGCGGATGATTACGGACCTTGGCCAGGAAGAGGCCGCCTGCCCCCCGCGGGAACTGACGCTCTCCCGAGCTTTCCCGCGGGCCGGATTTGTCCGGTTTGAGCTGCGCCGGGGAGATCAGCTGATTCTGCTTTCCAACCCCATCTATTTTCAGCTCACCTGATGGGCGCAATGAATAGATAAATATGTGTATCATATGGAGGAGGCATCAGGGCATATGTCCAACATCATTCTTATTGTAACCGATCAGCAGCGCCTGGATACCATGCATTATGCCGCGCCGGCTTCCCCTTGCGTAACGCCGTCTTTGGACGCGCTTGCGGGTGAAAGCCTGTGCTTTACCAACGCCTATACCACAACCCCGGTCTGCACGCCGGCACGCGCTTCCCTCCATACCGGCCTGTATCCCTCTGTGACCGGCATGTGTACCAATATCTATCAGGACGGCTGTCAGACCCATGAGCTGGCAGACCGTCCCTATCTGCTTAGCCGGCGGCTGCAGTCCCAGGGCTACGCCTGCGGCTATACCGGAAAGTGGCACCTCGGCCTTGGGCGGGACAAGCAGGCCTCTTCCGAGGGGCGGGCGCTCCTGGACCGCTGGGAAAAGGGATATATGGCCGCAGACGCCTACCTGCACTATGGCACGCTGCCCACGGATATCGGCTTCATAGGCGATGACTTTCCGGGGCATGGCAACGGCGGAAATGAAACACCGCAGTTCCTGGATTACCTCTCCAAAAAGCATCTTCGCCAGGTCCGTGAGCACGCGTACCGCGGAAGCCGCCCGGGGGATCACTCCAAGGGGGCCCTCATTACCTCCGGCGAGGAGACCAGCATCGAATATTTTCTCGCCACCCGCGCCCTGGAAATCACCGATCAGCTGACCGGCACCGGCCAGCCCTTTTTCCTGACGCTGAATTTCTGGGGCCCCCACGAGCCCTATTACGCCCTCGCGGAGGACTATGCCCTGTATGAAAATCTCCGGCTGCCGCCATGGCCCAGCTTCACTGACAGCAAGTCCGTGGAAAGCCGCGTACATACCCTGGTCCAGCGGCCGGAAAAGGGCTGGGACTTCTTTGAGAACAATCTGCGGCACTACTACGCAGTCCTGACCAATATCGACCGCCAGATCGGCCGGTTCCTGGACGGCCTGCGGGCCAGGGGGCTATATGACGACTGCTGGATCATTTTCATGGCCGACCACGGCGACTCGCAGGGCTGTCATAACGGCATGGAAAACAAGTCCGGCCACATGTACGACGACACGACCAAAATCCCTCTTATGATCCGGCCCCCCAAGGGTCTCGCCGCCCCCGCGGTCGTCCCGCACCTGGCCAGCACTGTGGACATTTACTCCACCATCCTGGAAATCGCCGGCTGCCCCGGACAGCTCCGTCAATCCGGCGTATCGCTGGTTCCCCTGCTCACGCATCCGGATCAGCCTGTCCGGGAGGACGTTGTGGTTGAGTGTGTCAGCGCCTTCCCCGTCATCGCCACCCAGCGGATGTACCGGAAGGGCTCCATCAAATATGTGTTCAACGCCGGCGGAAGGGACGAGCTCTACGATCTGGCCGCCGACCCCTGGGAAATGCACAATCTGGTGGATGATCCCACCAGAGCGGAGCTCCTGCAGGAAATGCGGGAGCAGCTCTCCTATGCCATGGAGCGCAACGGCGACCCCGCCGTTCCATGGTTCTGCAAGATGAACCGCATCCGCAACTGGGCCCTGTAATCCCGCAGGGCAGAAAGGTTTTTGTAAAGAGCGTATGCGCACCATTCTGATTTTGCTGGACAGCTTGAATCGCCGGTTCCTGCGCTGCTATCATTCCGCGGAGCCCGCTCTTACGCCGAACATTGATCGGCTGGCTGGCTGCAGCACGATTTTCGACGGCCACTACTGCGGCTCCTCCCCCTGCATGCCGGCCCGGCGCGATCTGATGACCGGGCGGCTGAACTTCCTGGAACGCCCCTGGGGCGGCATCGAGGCCTTTGACCACACCCTGCCCAGCATCTTAAAGCAGCACGGCGTGTTCAGCTGCATGATCACCGACCATTACCACTATGCGGAAACAGGCGGGGAGAACTATTTTCACAATTTCTCCTCCTGGCATCTGGAACGGGGCCAGGAGCACGACCTCTACTTCCACCGCCCCGGCCCCCATGGCCTGATGAAGCCGGATCCCCACCACGCCCCCTCGCGCTTTGATATCCCCATCCCCTACGCCCAGAGCCGCCAGCATTACCAGACGGCGGAGGACTATCCCACGCCGCGCACGTTCCGGCACGCGGCGGCCTGGCTGGAGGAAAACCACGCCGCTGACAACTTCCTGCTCTGGGTGGAGGCGTTTTCTCCCCATGAGCCCTTTGACGTGCCTCAGGAATATCTGGATCTCTACCATGACACCTACTACGGCCCGCCCCTCTTCTGGCCGAAATATGCCACCACAGAGCAGTATACGCCGGAGGAAATTCAGCATCTGCGGCTGCGCTACAAGGCTCTGCTTACCATGACGGACGCATATCTGGGCCATCTCCTGGATGTTTTGGACCGGTATGGCATGTGGGAAGACACCCAGGTCATCTTTACCACAGACCATGGCTACATGCTGGGTGAGCACGGTTTCTTTGCCAAAAACTATATGCCGGACTACAATGAGACCTACCAGATCCCCCTGCTGATCCATCAGCCCGGGCAGCAAGCCCCCTTCCATGTCTCCGGCCTGACGCAGAACATCGACCTGTTTCCCACGATCCTGGAGTATTTCCAGATCCCCCTCTCTGTCTGCCGGAACCCCATCCACGGGCGCTCCTTGAACCCCATGCTGCGGAGGGAGGCGGAATCGGTCCGCGACGCTGTCATTTTCGGGCAGTTCGGGAAGACTGTCAGCATGACAGACGGCCGGTACACCTATTTCCGCCAGGCAGTCCGCCAGGACAACCAGCCCCTGTTCGTCTACACCTCCATGCCTACCTCGCGTCTTCAGTACTTCGGGTATGAGGGGATCGCTCCGGAGGACTGCGGCCGCATCACTCTGGCCCAAATGTCATGGCATCCATTCCCCGTATACCGCATCCCGGCAGACTGCATTGATTTCCAGAGCAAATCCCAGGATTTCCGTCTCCGCAACCCCTATGTGACGGGGAACCTGCTGTTTGACAACCTGGCGGATCCCGCTCAGGAGCATCCCATCCAATCCGCCGCTCTGGAACAGTCCTATGCTGCGCTCCTGCGGCAGCTGATGGCGGCCCATGACGCCCCGGCAGAGCAATATATACGCCTTGGGCTTTGACGCCTCTGAACCGCAAGGAGGTAGCAGGCATGACAAGGAAAAATATTCTGTTTCTGTTTCCAGATCAGCACCGGGGGGACTGGATGCCCTATCCGGCGCAGGTCCTGCAGGAGCTGGGGCTCCCGCAGCTGCCGCTGCGCATGGAGCATATCCGTTCCCTGATGGAACAGGGCACCACGTTTACCCGCGCGGCCACGAACTCCCCTCTCTGCGTCCCCGCCAGAGCGTGCCTGGCCTCCGGCCAGGATTATGAGCGCTGCGGCGCCTGGAACAACGACTTCTGTTATCCGCTTTCAAAGCCCACGTTCTACGGCGTCCTGAAGCAGGGCGGCTACCAGGTGGTCGGCGTGGGAAAATTTGATCTGCACAAGCCGGTCCGTTTTTGGGGGGCGCACGGGTGGATTCCCCAGCTGGGACAGCTGGGCTTTACCTCCGCCCTGGAAAATGAGGGAAAGGGCGATGCCGTATGGGCCTGGCAGCACGGCATCCCGGGGCCCTACGGCATGTTCCTGCGCAGCCGCGGCCTGATGGAGGCCTACTGTGCGGACCACGCCCGCCGGGCCGGGGTGCCAACAGACGCTGAACCCTTTGATATCCCGCAGGACGCCTATGCCGACGACTGGGTCACCGACAACGCGCTGGCCGCACTGAAGACTCTGACGCGGCAAAGTGACCCCTGGTTTTTGATGGTGAATTTCTCCGGCCCCCACGACCCCTGGGATGTCACCGTTCCCATGAAGCGGCGGTGGGAGCACACGGTCTTTCCCCTGCCGCAGGACGCGCCGGATGCTCTGATGGGCGTGCGTCAGAATTACGCCGCCATGCTGGAGAACATCGACCGGAACATCGGGCGTCTTCTGGCGGCTCTCGAAGCGTCCGGGCAGCTGGAAAATACCGTTGTCATCTACGCCGCCGACCACGGAGAAATGCTGGGGGATCGGGGCCGGTACTTCAAGTCTGTCCCCGACCTGCCCGCTGTCCACATCCCGCTGGTCATCAGCGGCGGCGGTGTCCGCCGGGGCGCTGTGTGCGGCGAACTGGTGCAGCTGAATGACCTGGCCGCCACCATTGTGGATTTTGCCGGGCTGTCCATGCCGGAAGGGACCGATGCAAGGAGCCTGAGGCCCCTTGCATCCTGCCGGGAGGCGCCCCCCATCCGCACCCATCAGTATGCCGCGCTGTATCCCCGCCTGCCGGCCCCTGCGGAAAACCGCGCCGGCTATGAGGCGTATGAGGACTGCTGCAAGCCTGCCGGGAATCCCACCCGAAAAGCCGTCGGCTGGCGGAGCATCCTGACCAAGGAGTATCAATACATCGTAGATCTGGAGTCCGGACGCAGAGAGCTGTACAGCCTGCGGGAGGCCGCGCCGGAGCGGGAGAATCTCGCGGAGGCATACCCGGAGATCTGTGCGGAGCTCCAAGCCCTGATCGACTCCCGAACACAACTGAAACAGTGAGGTGTCCTATGCCAATTTTGAAATTGACCCCCGCGTGCAAAGACTATATCTGGGGCGGAAACCGCCTTGCGTCAGAGTTTGGCATCAAATCTGACGTCCATCCCCTGGCGGAGGCCTGGGTGCTCTCCTGCCATGAGGCCGGGCCCTCTGTCATTGAGAACGGTCCCTGGGCGGGAACGGCGCTGTCCGCCTTTATCCGGGAGCAGGGCGCCGGCGTGCTCGGCAGCGGCTGTTCCCGCTTTCAGGATTTTCCCATCCTGATCAAGCTGATCGACGCCAAGGAAAACCTCTCCATCCAGGTCCACCCCTCCAACGAGTATGCGCTGGCGCATGGAGGCCAGTACGGAAAGACGGAAATGTGGTACATTCTGGACGCGGAGCCCGGCGCATTTTTGTACTACGGCTTCAAAAAAGAAATTACAGCGGAGGAATTTTCCAGGGCCATTGCCGAAAATGATCTGGTCAAATACCTCAATGCCGTAGAGGTCCACCGCGGCGACGTCATTTTCATTCCGGCAGGGACGCTCCATGCCATTTGCAAGGGGATCCTGCTGGCTGAGATCCAGCAGAACTCCAATGTGACCTACTGGGTCTATGACTATGGGCGCATCGGTTCGGACGGAAAGCCCCGCCCGCTCCATGTGGAGCAGGCCAAGGCCGTGACCGCGCTCTGCCCGCCCCGCACCAGCTATCCCTTCCAGGGGCATCTGGCGCAGTGCGAGTATTTTACCGCGGACGTCTTTCAAGCGCCCCTCGAGGACGTCTGTGACCAGCAGTCCTTTACCTCCCTCCTGATTCTGGAGGGGGCGGGCAGCATCCGCTGTGAAGCGGAGCAGCTGGAAATCAAAAAGGGCGACAGTCTGTTTTTACCCGCGGGAAGCGGCCCGTACCAGGTGACCGGCGACTGCAGGATCCTCCGCACGCGGGTCGGGACATAAGGAGGCGTTTTATGTACTATCTCGGCATTGATCTTGGCGGAACAAACATTAAGGGAGCCGTTGTCTCCGAGGCCGGAGAGATTTTGAAGGAAGCCTCCCGCCCGACTCATAATGAACTTGGCGCAGAGCATGTTTCCGATGAAATCGCCCTTTTGATCCACACCCTTGCCGAAGGCTTTTCCCCTGACCTGATCGGCGGTGTAGGACTTGGCTGTCCCGGCACCGTGGATCCCTCCAGCGGCATCGTGCGATACGCCAACAACCTCCACTGGGAGCTTTTCGACCTGCGGTCCGCTCTGAAGGCCAGAACCGGCTTTCTCGTCCAGCTGGCCAACGACGCCAACGCGGCCGCACTGGGCGAGGCTGCGGCCGGCTGCGCCAAGGACGCCGAAAGCGCCGTGATCCTGACCCTTGGCACGGGCGTCGGCGGCGGCGTTGTCCTCAACGGGAAGCTCCTCACCGGCTATACAGGCGCGGCTTCTGAGCTGGGGCATATGGTCATCGTGGACGGCGGGGAGCCCTGCACCTGCGGCCGCCGCGGGTGCCTGGAGGCATACGCCTCCGCCACCGGGCTGATCCGCATGACCCGGGAAGCCATGGCCGGCCACCCGGACAGCCTGCTGCACGCGGTGACACGGGAGCAGGGCGCCGTCGATGGACAGACGGCCTTTCTTGCCAGGGAGCAGGGAGACCCGGCCGCCGCCGCCGTTATCCAGCAGTACATCCACTACCTCTCTCTCGGCATCGCCAACATCATCAATTGCTTTTACCCCCAGGTGGTCGCCCTCTCCGGCGGCGTAGCCAATCAGGGCGAGCGCCTGCTGCAGCCCCTGCGCCGGGAGGTGGCATCCCAGGTCTACGGCAATCAGTACCTGGAAAAGCACACGGAAATCATCTGCTGCACGCTTGGCTATCGAGCCGGCATCATCGGCGCCGCCATGCTTGCAAAGCAGGCCTGACAGCCGAAGAATCCATCGACTTTCGGATAGGAGTTCCTTATGAAAATCTTTCTGGTATTTAAGACGCATTTTGATATCGGCTTTACGGATCTTGCCCGCAACGTCATTTCCCAATATCAGACCAAGATGCTGCCGGACGTGATTGACACCTGCCGCCAGACCTCCGACCTGGGTGATCTGAAGTATGTCTGGACGATGCCCTCCTGGCCGCTGACCGTCATGCAGAAAAGCCGGGAGCACCGCGGGGATCTGGACGACCTGATTCAGCGCGGGCAGATCGCGTGGCACGCGCTTCCCTATACCTTCCACATTGATTTCAGCGGGCCCGAGGACATCATCCACAGCCTTCACTATGCCGCAGAGCTCTCTGAAGCATACAAAAAGCCGCTCCCGATCAGCGCGAAGATGACGGATGTCCCCGGGCATGGCCGTATTCTGCCCACAATTCTGGCAGGCGCCGGTATTCGGTTCCTCCATCTGGGCTGCAATGCCTTCGCTACCCCGCCGGATGTTCCCCTGCTGTTCTTCTGGGAAGGTGTTGACGGCAGCCGCGTCCTGACCATGTACTGCGCGGGCGGCTATGGCTCTCAGCTTCTGCCGCCGGAAGGATGGCCCTTCCCTGTCTGGATGGCTCTGATGCACACCCACGACAACTGCGGCCCGCAGTCCGCTGAGATGATCCGCGCGATGGCGGATGAAATCCATCAGACGTGCCCGGAGGCCGAGGTCGTCTGCGGTACGATGGACGACTTCTACCATGCGCTGGAGTCCTGTGACCTCTCCGGCCTGCCTGTGATCCGGCAGGACCTGTCCGACACCTGGATCCACGGCGCCGGCACATATCCCGCCGAGGTCCGCGAGGTCCGTCAGGCCCGCCGGGACCTGCTGGCGGCCGACGCCGCTTCCTTCCTCACAGGCGCTGATCCGGACCGGCACCGGGAAGCCGCCGATCAGGCCTATGACGCCCTTGCCCTCTTTGATGAGCACACCTGGGGCATGGACGTAAAGACCTTTATGAATCCCGACCGCGTCTATCGGAAGGATCTCTTCCAAAAATTCCTGCGGACGGAGGAAGCCCGCCGCATGGAATCCTCCTGGGAGGAGCAGCGGCAGCGGGCCGCGGAAGCCTCCGGGGCCGCACAGCGGGCCCTGCGGCTTTCCTGCGCAGGCGGCAGCGAGCCCGCCGTTCTGAATCCCAATGGCTGTGCCTTTTCCGGCTGGGCGGACGCCCCGGATGACGCCCCCGGCGCCGTGGCCTTCCCCGACGGCCATAAGGTCTATGTGGAAGACCTGCCCCCCTTCTGTGTTTCCCCGCTCCATGGCCGCAGGATGCCCGCTGCGGACGGCAGCCTGGAAAACCGGCGGTACCGCCTCAGGATTGACCGGCAGAGAGGCGTCATCACAGAGGTATATGACAAGGTCCTGAACTGCGCCCTTCTTCGGGAGCGGGACGGCGTCGGCGTCTTCTCCTATCACTATGATGTCTACGGAATTACCGAGGGCACGGAGTATATCCGCAGTTTTGCCTATCGCTTTTTTGACTGGGGCATCCGCGACAATCTGAAGGACCAGTATCCGGAGATCTCCCACCAGGCCTGCCAGCCCAAATTTTTGGGTATGGAGCAGCAGGGCTGCACAGTGATTCTCAACTACAGCGGCTCCGGCTGCGCCCCCTATGGCGACGCGGATCGCATCCGGATTGAGGTCACGCTCCCGCCCATGGGCGACGAGCTGTTCCTTCAGATTGTCCTGCAGGGCAAGCAGGAAACCCCCTACACTGAGTCCGGCCGCATTGCATTCCCCCTGGCGGACGATGCCCCCGCCTTCTTCCTCAATAAAAACGGAGATTTTCTGAACCCCGTTACTGAGATTGCCTCTCAGGCCAATCACGCGCTGTACTGCATAGAGGATTTTCTCTGTGCCCAGGGCGATTCCCACGGCCTGTGCCTGCTTTCCAGAGACGCTCCGCTGTTCTCCATCGGAGAGCCGGGAATCTACGCCTACCGGAAGCAGTACGAGCCCCATGCGCCCATTCTGTACTGCGGACTGTTCAACAACATGTGGGGCACCAATTTCCCACAGTGGATCGGCGGGGATTTCTCCTATCGGTTCCTTCTCTTCGGGTATGCGGGTGCCGCTGACAGCAGGGTCTATACCCGCGCCCTGAGCCTCGCGCAGGGTGCCCGGGTCCTCCCGGCCCCGTGCTCCGATTCTCCGCTCCAGCTTCCCGAGGGCGTTCAGGTCCTCCGGCTGTACAGGGAAAAGGGCGCGTGGATTCTGCATCTGCGTGACACCAAGTGGGTCTCCCGGCCCATTACCGTACGCTACAACGGCAAGCGGATCACCCCCATCGACCTGCGGGGCGTCCCCATCGGCCTGACGGCGGCGGATGAAGCCCAGCAAACAATGAATCCCTTCGGCATTCTCGCCTTCCGCATCGAATAAGGCGGGAAGCCCTTCCCCCAAGGCTCCAGACACAGATTCATTTTTGTGATGAGGTGATTTCGCCGTGCATGCAAAATCCGTGGATTTGGGACGTGACCCAGTAAAAACCCTGCTGCTCAGGCTGTCAATTCCTTCCATCGCCTCCAACGTTGTCAACATGCTCTACAATCTGGTAGACCGCATGTATATTGGCCATATGCAGCCGGTGGAAACGGTTGGAAAGCTGTCCTTGACGGCCCTGGGCGTCTGCGCCCCGATTATTCTGATCATCTCTGCCTTTTCGGCTCTTTTTGCCGAAGGCGGGGCACCTAAGGCCGCCATCATGGAGGGCCGTGGTGACAGAGAGGGCGCTGAGCGCATCATGGGCAACAGCTTTGTACTGCTGCTTCTCATATCGTTCATTTTGACAACCGGCTTCCTTCTTTTCTCCCGGCCGCTGCTGATGGCGTTCGGCGCCAGCGAAAACACGATTGGGTATGCATTGGATTATATCCGCATATATCTGATCGGCACTGTTTTTGTTCAGATCACCGCAGGCATGACCGCCTATATCACCTCCCAGGGATATACTGCCGTCAGTCTCCGGGTCAACCTGGTGGGCACGGTTCTGAATGTCATTTCGGACCCCATTCTGATCTATCTGCTGGATATGGGGGTTCGGGGCGCTGCCATTGCAACCGTGCTCTCTCAGGCAGTCGCCTGCGGGCTCGTTCTGAAGTTCCTGACCGGGAGCGCCACCAAATGGCGGCTGCGCCGGGCCTGCTTCTCCCTCAGCCCCTCCGTCTTCATGCCCACCATTGCTTTGGGGCTGTCCCCGTTCACCATGCGCTCCACAGAGAGTCTGCTGTCCCTCTGCTTCAACTCCTCGCTGCTGAAATACGGCGGCGACCTTGCCGTCGGCACACTGTCCATTATGAGCAGCATCGTGCAGTTCTCCCTTATGCCGCTGCACGGATTCACACAAGGCGGCCAGCCCATCATCAGCTATAACTTCGGGGCCGGGAAGATCCACCGGGTACAGGAGGCCTTTTCCACCCTTCTCAAAATCTGCATCCTCTATCCAACGCTTCTGTGGATCCTTGTGCAGCTCTGTCCCAGTGCGTTTATCCGCATCTTCAGCAGTGATCCGAGCCTGGTGGAGTTTGCCTCCGGCGCGCTGCGGGTCTTCATGGCCAGCGCATTTATCTATGGTGTCCAGTCCTGCTGCCAAAGCACCTTTGTGGCGCTGGGGAACGCCCCTGCCTCCCTGTTTCTGGCCATTTACCGGAAATTCATCCTTTTGATTCCACTGATTTTCATTCTGCCGCACTTCTTCGCAGACAAAACCTTTGCCGTCTATCTGGCACAGCCGATTTCGGATTTCATTGCCGCGTTTACCACCGCCGCTGTATTCTTCTATCAATTCCGCAAATTGTCCGCCAAATTTCAAGAGCCCTCGACCAGGGCGTGAAAAAACTGCCAGCAGCTGCTGGCAGTTTTTTTGTATTTCCCTATTGCTCTGTCTGCGCGGAGGCCTGCTCCCCCCTAATCCGGATCGCCGCGGCGACATTTCTGGTGGTGAGATTTTCCAGGCAGGGAGGCGGCGCCTGGAGAAAGCGTTTCTGCTCCGCAATATCATCCACCGTCCAGACTGACAGGGGAATCCTCTCCCGCTCCATGGCCGCCAGCACCCCGTCGCTCAAAATCCACTGCGGGGCGTTCAGGCCCGCCACCGGCAGGGCCCGGCAGATATACACAATCCACGGCACATACTCCGCGGGGTCCGTCACATGGGCTTTGATAAACTTCCAGGGCCGCTCCACCAAAAGGCAGAAGTCCTCAGGGGAGGAAATTTCCCGGAAGAGGACATATTTCAAAATCTCTTCCAGGTTTAAATAGATTCTGGCCTGTGCGCCCCAGTCCGGATTCCGCAGCAGCTGTTCAATCCCCACGGCGCCCGAGAGAATCAGCCGTTCCTTTGAAAGCCCATTCCGTTCCGCCAGTTCCAGGATCAGGGGGATGCATACGCCCTCCTTCACGTCCAGGTTGATCTTGACGCCTGCCGGTTTGATCAAATCGAATACCTGCTGCAGGGTTGCGCGTCCATTGTAGCCCTCCTGGGAGGCCTCCTGATTATGGGAAATCCGAAGGGTCCCCTGGCTGTCCAGGCGGACGTCCATCTCTACCGCATCCGCCCGCAGCTCAATTCCGCGGCGGACCGATTCCAGAGAATCCTGCTCTGTTCCCTCGCAGCCAGAATGTGCGGTAATCATCGTCTTTTTCATCGTTGCATCCTCCCGTTGCTCCGCATGGCCGCCCGCCGTCCATGTCCGCAGACTTCTGCGGTGCCATCTCCCGATCCTTCCCTGAGGGATTCCCCTCCAGGGGCTTCTCCCCCTCAGAAGACGGACATTCCGGCTTGTTCCGGCAGCTGCACCTCGGGGCGTCGGCCCCGATATCCTTCAGCGCGCGTCCGCAGCAGCCTGGCAGATCTTTCAGGCTTTTTATTATACAAAATCCACGCTGAAAAAGCAAGAAATCGGTTCACTCATCTCCAAAAATGCAGATAAGCCGAAAATCCGCGGTGTCCGGCAGCAGAGCCAAGCGGGAGATGGCGGCCGAGCGCCGCGTTGCAGCGGAAAGCGCGGCGGCTGCGCGTCAGATTGCAGAAAGCCGCCGGCAGGGCGGCCTACCAACTGCGAGCCCAGCGCAGCGGGTCGCAGTTGGAAAGGAG
>CAMMCS010000020.1 GCA_946494635.1 uncultured Oscillibacter sp.
AGGCGGCGGACTACCTGGACGGGGCCATCGACGGCAAGACCGTGGGCTTCGGCGGCTCTGTAACGGTGCAGGAGATGGGGCTGTATGACGCTCTGGCGGCCCACAACGAGGTGCATTGGCACTGGAAGGGCGGCCCCCAGGAGCGGGAGGCCGCCGAGGGCTGCCAGGTTTACATCACCTCTGCCAACGGCCTGGCGGAAACCGGCGAGATCATCAACATCGACGGCGCCGGCAACCGGGTGGCTGCCACGCTGTACGGCCACGAGAAGGTGTACTTCATCATCGGGCGGAACAAACTGGCCCCCACCTATGACGAGGCCCTGTGGCGGGCCCGGAACATCGCCGCGCCGAAGAATGCCCAGCGGCTGAACAGCAAAACGCCCTGCGCAGCGAAGGGGGACCGCTGCTATGACTGCAAGTCCCCGGGCCGGATCTGCCGGGGCCTGGTGGTGCTGTGGGGGCCGATGATGACCGGCGTTGAGATCGAAATTGTTCTGGTGGACGAGGATCTGGGGTACTGATCCCAAAACAGAGAGGAGACATGTTCGATGGGTGGTCAGCGCAGGCGGAGCTGGATATTGTGGGCGCTGATCCTGTGCCTGCTGACCGGCTGCAGCGCCCTGCTGGAGCGGGAGTATGTGGTTTCTGAGCCCCACTCCAGCAAGTTCTGGGAGAGCGACGCCGCGGGGACCCTTCGGGCGGAGAACTACCAGGACATTGTCAACGATCTGCTGATTCTCATTGGCCAGCATACGGAGAGCGCCACGGTCCGCCTCTACAACTACGAGGATGACGTGACCGTGGCGGACGCCCTGGAGCGGGCTACTACCGAGGTCCAGCAGGAGACCTCCATGGGCGCCTATGCGGTGGAGTACATCACGGCCTCCAGCCGGGCGCAGCGGGCCTACTACGAAATCAGTCTGGAAATCCGGTACCGCCGAACGGCGGAGCAGATCCAGGCGGTGGTGAACGCCACCAGCACCGAGGCGCTGCAGGCCCTGCTGGAGACGGCCCTGGACGAGGGGCGGACAGAGCTGGCCGTGCGGATCGGCTACTGGGGGGAGGATGACCAGGCCCGGGTGGAGGAAATCGTCTCCCGGGTCCGGGAGGACCGGGGGCTTACCGATACGCCTCCCTGGAGTATTTCCTATTACCCGCCCGGCGGGACGGTGGGGCTGATCGAGTTTGCCCTGGACGGCACCGCCGCAGCGGATGAGGTGGCTTCCCCGCAGGATGGCACCGTGGCGGCGGAGGCTGCCGGAAACGGAGCGGGAGAAAATTAAAGAAGAGGCTTGACAAGCGGGTGTTTCTTTGTTAAAATACCCCTTGTTCCGCGGGCATAGCTCATCTGGTAGAGCGCCACCTTGCCAAGGTGGAGGTAGCGAGTTCGAGCCTCGTTGCCCGCTCCAGCGTGAAACAGGACACCCAGAGGTGGGTGCCCTGTTTTTTTGTTAGAAGGCGAACTCGCTGCCTCCACCCCGCGCCGGAAGCGCGGTCCAATCAGAGGTGAGGCAGGGCTCCTGCGAATGGCGTGGGCCATTCGCGGGATGCCGGGAAGCGGGTTCGAGCCTCGTTGCCCGCTCCAAAAAGAAGGACACGACGTTTCGTCGTGTCCTTCTTTTTGGATTCCGAGGGAAAATTAAAATGCTCGGGTGAAGTGAATTCTGCCATCTCCGCGCCAAGTGCCGCCGCGCTGCGGCGGTTGCGCTCCGAAACGCGCCTGCGGGCGCAGTCCGCCAAGGTTTTGCCTCCGGCAAAACGCTTGTACGGCGCAGGAGCGCCGCCGGCCCTTTGGGCCGGGAATAATGGGGCGAACTCGCTGCCTCTGCTTTTTTGCCAATCCTTATGGAGGGGCTTCTTCGGCTTTTGAAACTCTTGACCTGAGCGCGACGTCTATTTAATAGTATCCGCACAAAGGCGCCGCAGGCCGTTGAGGAGGGCTTCTATGGATCATACAAAAGAGCGCGCGGCTGGAACTTGCACCCCGCGGCGGCGCAGGAGGCGCCGCAGAGCACATGGATTTATCAGGATCCTCCAGTTGGGCATTTTTTTCGCGGTGGTCTGTTTGGAGGTATGTGGAGCCAAGGTTCACGAAGAGCCCATGTCCGCTTTGGAGCCGGCAAAACAGCCGGAAAAACAGGCGGCAGAGCCTATACAGCCGGAGCGCAGTTCCGTCTCCCCAGACGATTGGCAGGTCCTGCTGGTAAACCGCTGGACGCCGATCCCGGATGGATATGCCTTTGAGCGGACAACGCTGCGAAATGGGCAGTCAGTGGATTCCAGGGCCGATCCAGACCTTCAGGAGATGATGGATGCCTGCCGGGCCGCGGGGCTGAATCCGCGGATCTGTTCCTCCTATCGAACTTGGGAAAAGCAGAGAGAGCTCTACACGAACAAGATCCAGCGCCTGCTGGATGAGGGGATGCCGTATGAAGACGCAGTTGGGGAGGCTGGCACTGTGGTGGCGGTTCCCGGGACAAGTGAGCATCAGACCGGCCTGGCCCTGGATATTGTAGATACATCTTATCAGATCCTTGATGAAGCGCAGGAAGACACGGATGTTCAGAGGTGGCTTGCGGAGCACAGCTGGGAATACGGGTTTGTGCTTCGCTATCCCTCGGGAAAAAGCGAGATAACGGGTATTATCTATGAGCCCTGGCATTATCGCTATGTGGGCCGGACTGCCGCACGGGAAATGACGGAGCTCGGCCTGTGCTTGGAGGAGTATGTGGACTGGCTTTCTTCCCGGTAAAACAGAAGCACAGAAGGCGGGAGCATCTGTAAGGGTGCTCCCGCTTTTTGCGGCAACCGCATTTCACTGTGCGCCTCCTGCCTGTTTTTGGGCGCGGAACCCGGGCTGTACCGCCCGGGAGTGAAACAAGATCCCCAGAGTTGGGTGCCTTGTTTTTCCGTTAGAAGTCAAACGCACGGCCTCTGTCACTGTGCCAAAGGCACGATCTAATCAGGGGCGAGGGAGGACTCCTGCGAATAGCAGCAAGCCATTTGCGGATGCCGGAGAGGGGGCCTGAATCTTGTTGCCCGTTCCGGACAATGACAATCTGAACACCGACTCAAACGGCCAATGGCCCAGAAGAACTCCCCCCGGAACCGTGTCAGCGGTTCCGGGGGGAATTTAATAGATCCTATGTCGGCCTGCTGATTTACGAGGAAGATTACAACCCTGTCAATTCCTTAATATAGGTTCTTGCCATCTTAGCAAAATGGAGTGCACTCGGAGAAGGCAAATATTGTTCCGCCTCTACCAGCATCCATCCCTCGTAATTGTGCTTTGCCAAAAGGCATATGTGAGGCAATCTGTAACGATCTACAGTCCTGATGCGGCGATGGTTCGCAGCAGTTCTTCAGAGGGGTTCTTTCGGTTCACGGCGGACACATTGGCAATCAGCCGCAGCAGAGAGACGTGCTCCTCCTCAGCCACTTTGCGGAATATGGGCAGGTAATTTGAGTGGCAGCCCGCCAGGCCCAGCATCAGGTCGGTGGGATTTACGGACACATGGTAGTCATAGGCCTCCATGGCGGGAATCAGTTCCTGATCCAGGTAGTCCAGAAGTTTGTAAAGATCCACTTCCGGTAGATACCCCTCCTTTTTCAGAGTAGCCGCCGCCAGCTCTGTGGCGCAGTTGCCGGCGCTGCGGGCCATGCCCAGCAGGCCGCAGTCGATCTCGTCTGCACCGGCCTCCGCCGCCGCCAGGGCGTTGGCCTGGGAGAGCCCCAGATTGCTGTGGCCGTGGAAGCCCACCGGAATAGAGACCGACGCTTTCAGGGCTGCGACATACGCAGCCGCATCCTTGGGAAACATGGTGCCGGCGGAATCCATAATGGTAATCCTGTCCACGCCGGCATTCTGGAGCATTTTGGCTTCCTCCGCCAGATCTTCCGGCGTGGATACATAGGCCTTCATCAGAGAGTACCGGCAGACAAGTCCAGCCTGCTTTACCAGCCTCACCGCTTCCAATGAGCCGGCGCCGTCGCCGGCGTTGGCACCCACCCGCAGAAAGGTTAGTCCGCCATCCTTTGCCGTGCGGATCACACGCTCGTCCGCCAGGGACGCCATCAGAAACATGCCCAGCCTGCCCTGGGATTTATAGGGCTCCAGGATTTTCAGGTACTCCTGGTCGCTGAGGGCCTTGGTGGCGCCCAGCTTCTCGTAGGCGCCGATCCCCTTACAGTTGCCCAGCTCGATGTCCTGGATGCCGGCCTCCAGCAGCCCCTTGACGATGCTGAGCGTCAGGTCCGCCGGAAAGCCGTGGCCGACGACGTTTCCGCCGTCCCGGAGGGTATTGTCAAACAGATTCATGTCAAATTACCTCACAATGCGTTTGGATGATATGTGCAGTATTTTGGGAATCGCTCAAAACAATGGATACATGATAGAGCACCAAACCACGGACACCACGCAGATGAGGATACTGGGGAGAATACCCATCTTCAGAATGGCCTTTTGGTCATAGCCGCCTAGTCCCATGTAGTAGGGAACCGTACCTGTCGCCATGGGAGTCATGAAGGAAGCGAAGGATGCCTGCTGGACGATGATAACAGGACCAATTGGATTTGCACCCAAAGCCAAGCAGGTCTGGATCACAATAGGGAAGAGAATCAACTGGGTGGTCTGGTTGAACATGAACTGTGTTGCAATATAAGGCACCAGGAAGAAAATCAAATAGATCAGCAGAGAGTTGTTACCGGTCATGCCAGACAGGCTTGCCAAGAAGTCACCGATCAGTTCGCCGGCACCGGTCTGGCTGAGGGCGTTGGCCATTGCAATGGAACCCACGAACAGCAGGTAGACCCACAGGGGGATGGCGTTAGTCGCCTCCTTGGGTTTCAGCACGCCGGTGAGCACCATGGCGATGGCGCCGATCACGCAGATTGCCCAGGTGGGCCAGCCAAAGCTGGAGCTGACCAGCAGGGCTAGGGAGACTGCAAAAAAGATCAGATAGCCACAGGCCTCCTGAAAGGGGGTCATCTCCTGGCTACCCATGGCGCCGCCGGCAACGCTCTCAACATTCATATCCCGCACTGCAACCACGGGCTCATCAGGGGCAAATTTGGGGGCGATAAAAATACAGTAAATAGCCGTGAGGATCACCACAGGCAGGCGGGCAATCATGGGGTCCCAGATGCTCATTTGAGCCATGGCGCCATTGGCAGCCAGATATCCGTTCAGCTCAGCATACACGGTGGCGCCGCCGCCCAGAGGCAAAGCTTGGCAGGTCACGATGACCGCAATGCCAAGAGAATACATGACTTTGCTTGGCTTAATGCCCATCTCTTCTACGGTCCGAATCAGCAGGGGACTCAGAATGCAGAAGGGGATCAGATTGGATTTGATGAACTGGCAGAGGACCACGGCGGCCAGCACATAGCCGATCATGACCTTGGTCAGACTCCCCTTGGCGATCCGGCCGATGCCGGAGGCCACGTTGCGCACGAACTTGGTCTTGTTGAAGCCCGCGGCCACCACGAACATGGCGGCGATCATAATGCCGCTGGCGTTGCTGAAGCAACCCAGGACTGTCTCTGCGTTGATACAGCCGGTGACGAAGAACAGCATCATGGAGGTCATGGCGGTAGTGGCCAGAGAAAGTTTGCCCCGGACGAAGCTGATGACCGTCAATACGCTGATAATCAGGCAAATTGTCAGTTGACTCACGAAATCATCTCCTTATTCCATTCTCGTACTTATGCGAGCTGCTGGGCAAAGCCCTTCCGGATATCCAGGAAACGGGCCCATTCCGTCGGATCCACCAGGGGGCTGTAGTCCATGGGGTCGTCACTGATCCGGCTCATCAGATCACCGTGGGCCGGGTGGCTGGGGATCGAGATGTCCACATGGATGGCCTTCAGCTTGTCGCAGTCCTCGATGAACCGCTGCCGCAGGCCCTTGTCCAGGCCGAACTTCTCAAAATACTCGTCGGTCATGGTGTTGGGGCCCACGCCGCCGTGGAGGCCCACCACCAGAGAGCTGCCCTTGTCATCGGGCACCGTGATAAAGAAGGAGGTGGTGCCGGGGGTGTGACCGGGGGTCAGGACAGTTTTAATGGACACGTTGCCCCATTGCAGTGTCTTGTCGTCGTCGAAGTATTCGTCTACCGGATATTCCGTGATCTTAAACTTGTCGCCCAGCCCCAGGTTGGCTGGCTGGGTCATAAAGGCCGTGTCCTCCCGGGACTGCCAGACCGCTGCACCGGATATGGTCTTGATCTGGTTCACCCCGCCACTGTGGTCCACATGGCAGTGGGTCAGCAGGATATTTTTGATGTCGTGGGGGTCAAAGCCCAGATCCCGGACAGCCTCCAGGACCAGGTAGGTTGTTTCAAAAACAGTGGTGTCGATCAGGACCAGACCATCTCCGGTATCAATCAGGTAGGCCCCCACCCAGGTGTTGCCCACATAGTAGACACGGGGCGCCACCCGGAAGGGCTTTTGGGTCAAAAGCCAGGGTTTATTTGCTGCGTGATCCCAGAGAAGTGCTGCGTTCTTGGAAATTGCGTCTGCCATTGTCAGTACCTTCCTTTCATGCTTATGTCCCTTTTTTCGACTCTGAATTTATAAAATCGGCCCGCAGCCGAAGCAGACTTTACGGCACAGGATGGATGGGCTTCTTGCCGGCCAGGACGTTCAGCGTCTCCTCCACCACTTCGGTGCCGGCCTTCTGAAGGGCCTCCTCCGTGTTGCCGCCCAGGTGGGGCGTGGCGCTGAAGTTGGGCAGAGACAGGAGCTTGTTCTCCGCTGTGGGGGGCTCCTGGACGAAGGTGTCGCAGGCGGCGGCCTTCAGCTTGCCGCTCACCAGGGCGTCATACAGGTCATCCTCGTTGATTACAGCGCCCCGGGCCGCGTTGACGAACACGGCCCCCGGTTTGAAGTGGTTGAACAGGTCCCCGGAGATCATGTTGGTGGTGCTCTCAGTCAATGGGACATTGATATTCACCATGTCAGACCGCTCCAGCAGTTCTTCCAAAGCGTCCACTTTTTCAAAGCCGCGCTTTGCTGCTTCTTCAGCTGGGATAAACGGGTCATAACCCAAGACTTTGACACCGAATCCGGCGTTCATGATGCGGGCGATCCGCTGAGCGATGTTGCCCATGCCGATCTGGCCAAAGGTCTTGCCCCGGATTTCCGTGCCCAGGAAGTCCTGGGGCGCAATGGTTCTGAATTCACTGTTTCTGCATTTCACATTGGCCTCGTAAAGCCTGCGCTCCATCATCAGAAATAGGCCCACAGTCATCTCCGCCACAGAATCGGCATTGGCAGTCGGTGTGTAGATCACCTGAATCCCCCGGGCTCTGGCGGCGTTCAGATCTATGGTATTGCATCCGATCCCGTGCTTTGCGATTACCTTTAGCTTCTTGGCCTGCGCCATCATCTCTGCGGTCACAGGAATGTTTCGCAGAATGATGGCGTCTATTTCCTCGATATGATCGAAACTGTCAACGACGGTAGCGTGTGCTTTCAAACGACTGGCAGCTTCCGGACAGATGTATTCACTCAGATAGACGGTCATAATTGGATCTTCCCCTCGGAATGTTGTATAAACTTCTCGATAAATAATTCTGAAGCAATAATTGCATTATAGTTTGTTGTGTTCACTTTGTAAATTGATTTTTTGAAGTAAATACAATTATTTTTTTGTGCAAAATAACGACTGCGGCAGGAAGACCAGCCTGCTGCAGTCGCTGCTAAGACAAAACTCACAATCGCATATCACTTGTCAGCTCGTCGCGTTCTTCGGCTTTTTCATGATAAATCTCTTCACTGCCGCGAACGAGCATCGATAGAAGATACTCCGAAATCAGATTCATGGCGCTCATGGACTGAAAGAAACTGATCCGCCGGGTTTCCGCCAGCAATATAACGTCCGCCAAGTCTGACAAGGGGGACAAGACACTATCGGTAATCACGCAGAGCTTTGCGTTTCGCTTCCTCGCCAATTGGGCCAGCCGCAGATCACTTTTATAGTATCTGCTGACCGAGAAGAAAAAGACGCAGTCCTCATCCTGAATATCCTGCAGCATGCCTACGCCGCCAGTACCCTCATCGCCGATATAGACCACATGATCCAGAAGGAACCGCATCAGCCAGGCGAACTGACTGGCTACGCCTGTACAGCCGCGGAACCCGATCACATAGCGGTGCTGGGCCTGCCGGAGCATCCCGACCGCCTTGGCAAACGACGCATCGGAGTTTTCTTGGAATGTCCGCTCCAGATTATACTGCTGCATCTTCATATAGGCGGTTTTGGAATCCATATCTCCATATTTGGACTGATGGGCTTCCAGCCGTTCTGCCAGAGAGAGGCTGTTGATCCCGCCGGTGGCCTGTTCGGCCAGGCTGTTGTAGATATCATTTTTCAGATCTGCGAACCCATCGTATCCGATTGCCCGGGCAAAGCGGATGATGGAAGCGTCGCTGACACCGATTTCCCGGGCGACCTCCATCGAGGAGCAGATGCCTACCCGCTCCGGATTTCGGATGAAGTAATCGGCAATCTTCTGCTGGGTTTTTGTCAGGGCGACCTGATGAACACGCTTGGCAATGATATTTTCCATAATATCCCCCCTGTACAATGTGTATCATAGCATACTCCTGAGGATGCGTCCATGCTTTTCTGCTCGGAACGGGGGTGCCCGCCCCAGTTGAAATCCGAGATGCCGGCTGCGGCTGAAAAGCCCTATCTGTACACGCTCACGGCATCCTGCAGGCACATACAAGTGAGTCGATGCGGAGGATGCTCCCGTCCGGCGTTTTTCCCGAAGGCACCGGTGGAAGTTCGGCAACAGGGCAGCTTATCCTGACGGCTTGCCGGCCTGACGGAAGTTCCTGCGCAGGAGGCGCCGCATTGCAGTGTTCCGCAGCCTTTGGGAGAGCGGACGACCTGCCGGCAGAAGGAGGAGCGGCTACCTGCGGGAGTCCTCGCTTCGCAGGAACACATAGGTGTTTCTGTCGGAGCGCGTGGGAGCATACCGGTAACCCAGCCGGTCGAAGCCCTTGGCCGCCTCAGGCTCCGTGATCCGGTGCTCCGCAAGATAGCGCACCATCTCGCCCCGGGCCATCTTGCACAGGGTTCCTTTTTCCAGAATTCTGCCGCCTGTTTCCTCACCGAACACGCAGGTGATGAAGCGGACGGATGGCTCCAAATGTTTGGACACGCACAGGCTGTACTCCCTGGAGGCCAGATTCAGGATGCAGCCGCTCTCTGCGGCCAGCTGCCGGGCTAGGGAGCTGCCCCAGAACGCATAGAGGTCTTTGGCCCCGTCCACCGCCAGCCTGGCCTGCATCTCCAGGCGATAGGGGGTCACCCCGTCGAAGGGGCGCAGCAGGCCGTAAAAGCCCGACAGAATCCGCAGATGCTCCTGCACATAGCCGTACTCTGCGGACGTAAAGACGCCCGGGGCCATGTACTGGTACTGGATGCCCTCGTAGGAGAGGATGGCGGGGGTGAGGTTCCGCTGCAGATCCATTGCCTCCAGACGCCGGATATTCAGCGCCGCGATCTGATCATTGCACTTCCAGAGCCGCTTCAGCTCCGCGGCATCCATGGCCCGCAGGGCGGAGAGCAGCCGCTCTGTGCGGGGGAGGAAGGCGGGCAGCCCCTGACAGGGAAGGCTGTCCGCGTCCACGTTCATCTTTTTGGCGGGGGAGATGATGATTCGCATGGCCTCACGCTTCCCCGTTCAGAGCGGCCAGGATTTCGGCGGCGTTGGTGTCCGGCTTCGCTTTGGGCATCACCTTCCGGATGACGCCCTCCTCATCCAGAAGGTAGGTGCAGCGCACCGTACCCATGGAGACCTTGCCGTAGAGCTTTTTCTCCTGCCAGGCACCATAGGCGCCGATGACCGTGTGCTCCGGGTCGGAGAGCAGGACGAAGGGCAGCTGGTATTTCTCCGCGAATTTCAGGTGAGAGGCGGCGGAGTCCTTGCTGATGCCGATGACCACAGTGTTCTTTTTCGAAAACTCCCCATAGCTCTGGGCAAAGGCACAGGCCTGGCGGGTGCAGCCGGGGGTGTTATCCCTGGGGTAGAAATAGAGCACGACCTTCCTGCCCCGGAAATCCGACAGGCTGACCGGGGTGCCGTTCTTGTCGGGCAGCGTAAACGCAGGGGCCTTTGTTCCAACTTCCAGCATGATGCTTCCTCCCTTGTGATTATGGCTTGATTGCAACTTTCATCACACCGTCCCGGCGGTGCTCAAAAAGGTCGTAGGCGGCCTCAATGTCCCGCAGCGGGAACGTATGGGTGATGAGGGGCGTGGTGTCCAGCTGCCCCGCCGCAATGAGGGAGAGGATCTCGCCGCACTTGCAGCCGTCCACGCCGCCGGTCTTGAAGGTCAGGTTTTTGCCGTACATCTCCGGCAGGGGCAGTACCTGGGGGCCGTCATACAGGGCCACCACCGTCACCACGGCGTTGGGCCGGGCGCACATCCAGGCCATGCGGAAGGTATCCGGCGTGCCGGCTACCTCCAGCACCGCGTCGGCGCCGCCGTGGGCGCTGTGCGACCGGACCGTGTCCAGCACCTGCCCCGGCGCCGCGGGGATGACCTCCGGGCAGTGCCGGCGGACGAAATCCAGCCGGCTGGGATCCGCGTCGCAGACAATGATCTGCCGCGGATTTTTCAGCCGCACGCACTGCAGGGTGCAGACGCCCGTGGGCCCCGCGCCGATAATGAGCACCGTGTCCTCCGGGTGGATCTCGGCGATGTCCGCCGCCCAGTATCCGGTGGCCAGCACGTCTCCCACCAGAAGGGCCTGCAGGTCGGAGACGCTGTCCGGGATTTTCGTGAGGCCCTGGTCGGCATAGGGCACCCGGACGAACTCCGCCTGCCCGCCGTCGATGCGGCAGCCCAGGGCCCAGCCGCCATCAGGATCGGTGCAGTTGTTGACCCAGCCGTTCCGGCAGAAGAAGCAGTCCCCGCAGAAGGTCTCCACATTCACCGCCACGCGGTCGCCGGAACGGACAGCGGTGACGCCGGCTCCGGTCTCCTCCACGACACCCACCATCTCGTGGCCCACGGTGATGCCGGGCACCGCCCGGGGCACGGAGCCGTGCTTGATGTGCAGGTCGCTGGTGCAGATGCTGCCCAGCGTCACCCGGACGATGGCGTCCCGGGGATGGAGCAGCGTGGGCCGGGGCTTGTCCAGCAGAGCGAATTTACCGGGCCCGAGATAGGTATAGGCAAGCATACGATTCACCTCGGGGCTATTATATCGGCGGAGCGGCGGAAAAGCAATCCTTTGGGGAGGACATGCGGGAAGAAGGCACTGGAACCTGGCGTATGGCGCAGATTGACTCACAACATGGTGGTTGGGATTTATGCTGTAGGCAGTATGTACAGAGAGGGGCAAAAGAACGAAGCAGCCGGGGCAGGAGAAGTTTTTCCCCGTCCCGGCTGGCTTTTCAGGCGTTTCATATGAAATGGATCGGTATGATAAGGAGCAAATCCCAGACCCGCTGGCGCTCCGGCGGTGAAGCGGATGAAGACGGGGCGGCGCCGGGAGAGGGGGTCACTGTCCGCGGCGGAAGATGAAAAATTTGCTGACAACATAGTTCACCAGGATCACGATGACATTGACCACGATTTTGGAGAGCAGCCGGTCCACCAACAGCCACTCCACCAGAATGCACATCAGCACTGTGTCCAGCACCAGGGTGAAGAGCCGCACCGCCAGAAAGGAGGCGAACTCCCGCAGGGCAGCCTTGTCCCGCCAGCCCCTGCTCTGGAAGACGATGGCCTTGTTGGTGATGAAGGCAAAGGAAAACGCAAAAAACCAGGCGATGATGTTGGAGGGGATCAGCGGGACCTGCAGGATGCCGCACAGATGAAACACCGCAATATTGATGGCAGTGGAGCCCACGCCGAAGATGCCGTAGAGGATCAGCTCCCGCTCCTTTTTCAACAATGCAAGCACCTTGGAAAACAGCACAGCGTCCGCCCCCCTCTCTGTGGTGATAGAAAATCCGCAACAGGGATTGTATCAGGTTCGGCCCCGGAAGTCAATCGCCGGGCGGGGACGTTCAGCTGTGCCAGGCTTGTAATCCAAGGGCTGGTTTGCTATAATATCTCTGCTATATTGGGCACAGACAGGAGGACGGAGATGGAGACGGTGGTGATCACGGACGGCAAGTACCGGTCGTCCATTGCTGCGGCGCGGGCCCTGGGCCGCGCGGGCTATCAGGTGGTGGTGACCCAGACCCGGAAGGACGCCGCCCTGGAACCGCCGGTGTTCACCTCCCGCTTCGTGGCCCAGGGGCGGTGGATCGAGGGCGCGGCGGCGGATCCGGACTACCCGGACCGGCTGCTGGCGCTGCTGGAGGAGTATGACCATCCGGTCCTCTTCTGCGTGGGGGCGGTGACCCTGAACACCGTGGCCCGGCAGCGGGAGCGGTTTGCCCAGGCCTGTGACTTTCTCATCGCGCCGCCGGAGGTGCTGGACCAGCTGAACGACAAGGAGACGGTCCACGCCCGGTGCGAGGCCCTGGGGATCCCCGTGCCCAGGGAGTACACGGGGGAGCCGGAGGGCTATCCCGTGGTGATCAAGCCCCACTGCGGGGAAAAATTCGGCCTGAAGGCCCGGGACCGCTATCGGGTGGCCCGGGACCGGCCGGAATACGAGGCCGCCCTGGCGGCCATGGGGGCCTATGACCCCAGCCCCATCGTCCAGCAGAAGGTGGACGGTCCCGGCGCCGGCGCCAGTCTGCTGCTGGACCGGGACAGCCGGCTGATCGGCGCCATCTGCCACCGCCGGATCCGGGAGTACCCGGCGGCGGGGGGGCCCTCCACCTGCTGTGAGAGCTTTTACGACGAGACCATGATCCAGCACGCCTGCCGGCTGCTCCAGTCGTTCCAATTTGTGGGACTGGCCATGGTGGAGTTCAAGGGGGACTGCGTGCTGGAGGTGAACCCCCGGATCTGGGGCAGCTTCCCCTTGACGGAGCAGGCCGGGAGCCCCATCGCCGTCCGGTACGCCCAGGCGGCGGCCGGGGCGGTGCTGGACTACCAGCCCCGGGACTATGACACCGGTGTGCGGATGCGGTTTCTCCTCAACGACACCGCGGCCATGCTGGACTACCTGCGCCACGGGAGGCCGGGACCCTTTTTCCAGGGCGCCGCGGACTTCTTCCGGGCGAAGGAGGCCCTCTCCTGCCGGGAGGATCCGGCCCCCATGCGCCGGTATCTCAGGAACAACCTGCTGCGGAGGTGACCATGGAGCTGAGACTGGATCTGCATATCCACTCGGAGCGCTCGCCGGACGGCTGCATGACTCTGGCGGAGATCGCGGCGCGGGCCAGAGCCGCCGGACTGAACGGCGCGGCCGTCTGCGACCACGACCGGACCCTGGAGGAGGTGCCGGAATTTCCGGATTTCCTGCTGATCCCCGGCGTGGAGGTGTCCACCGAGTACGGGCACCTGCTGGGGCTGTTCGTCCGGGAGCCCATCGGCACCCGGAAATTCGCGGAGGCGGTGGAGCGCATCCGCGGCCAGGGAGGGCTGGCGGTGCTGGCCCACCCCTTTGAGCACAGCCGGGACGCCGGGCGCATCGCCCCCATCGCCCCCCTGCTGGACGGGGTGGAGGTCTGGAACAGCCGGGCGGAGCGAAAGATCGCCGATGCCAACGCCCTGGCGGAGGCATTCGCCAAAGCCCACGGCCTCCGCCGCTTTGCCGGCAGCGACGCCCATGTGCCCCAGGAGATCGGCCACGGCGTCACAGTGGTCCGGGCGGAGGCGTGTACGCTGGATGCGGTGAAGGCGGCCCTGCTGCATGGAGGGACCCAGGTGCAGGGGTGCCGGAGCCGGGCCTGGTACACCGCCCGGAGCCAGCTGACCAAACGGAGAAAGACCAAGGCGGGGCCGGCGGCCTATGCCAAGTGGGCGGCCTTCGCGGCGAAGTGCTGGGCCCAGGATTTGATTCAAAAAGGAGAATGAGCAGATGTCGCTGATCGTGAAAATCGGAAAAAAGGGAAAGAAGATCGTGAAGAAGGTGCTCCAGCCGGCGGAGAAGCACAACCTCAGCTATACCCGCCGGATCGAGCGGATCAAGACGGACCGGCGGATCTGCGCCATGACCTTTGACGACGGCCCCATGGATCTGCCGGTCTCCCCGGACCGCTTCGGCGGGAAGTCTTTGACGGACGTGCTGCTGGACACCCTGGCGGAATTCGGCGCCAAGGGGACCTTCGACGTGGTGGGAGACACCAGCGAGAACTACCCGGACAAGGCCGGCAAGGTGGGCAGCGCCGCCTGGGGCGGCGTGAAATACGACCACTACCCGGACATCCACCAGGACGACAAGGGCGGCGCGGAGCACAACGACCGCCTGATCCACCGCATTCTGGCGGAGGGGCACCAGATCACCAACCACGGCTACCGCCACATCATCTTCGGCAAGAAGCCCTTCGTCTACGGCGCCCGGGTGTACCTTGGCAGCCTGGACAAGGCGGTGGAGGACCTGCAGAAGCTGGACAAGCTCATGTGGGACCGGTACGGCTATCAGATCACCCTGCACCGGCCGCCCCACTATGTGGACAAGATGCAGGACGGCTTCACCAGCTACGACGTCTGTGACAAGATGGGCTACCAGTACATGGCCGCCTCCTTTGACGGGGCGGGCTGGCTGCCCTCCACCCTCTCCGACCCGGAGGCCGCCCTGGAGGCGGAGGTGAACGCCATGGTGGAGCCGGTGCGGAAGGCATTGGAGAAGGATCCGGACTTCTTCTGCGGGCAGATCATCTTCCAGAAGGACGGCTACAACATGGGCAAGCGCACGCCGGTGGCCTTCGGCCTGCGGAAGCAGCTGGAGCTGCTGAAGGAGTACGGCTATCAGGTGGTCACGGTGGACACCCTGCTGGCGGAGAGCCCCTTTGCCGACCTGGGGCGGGACGACCCGCTGTTTGAGAAGCTGAACAAGCTCCAGCAGGAGCGGGCCATCGTCTACTCGGACAACTGCCTCCGGCTGGACGCGGTGATGACCTGCGGAGAGCTGGCCATGCTGCTGGCCCCCAGGGAGGAGGCCCTGGGCCGCCGCTGGGCGGCGGTCCGCAGGAGCGGGAAGCACGAGGACGCCTACTGGGGCGCCATGGACTGGTGCGCCGAGCAGGGGCTGCTGCCCCGGGGCACCAGGTCCGACGCGCCGGTCACGGCCCTGCCGGAGGGGCTGTTCGCCCCGGTCAGCGACTTCACCCGCCGCAGCATTTACGGGGCCTATAAGAACCAGTGAAGAGATAACAGAGCAGAGAGAAAAACCACGCGGCACGGAATTTTCCGGGCCGCGTGGTTCATTTTGTGCCCCCGGATGCCGCTCAATCCTCTGCCAGGGTCACGCCGATGGTGAAGGCGATCTCGAAGGTGCGGTTCCAGGGGAAGTACACGTCCGAGATGGTGACATCGGTGATCTCCCGGTCAGCATAGGGGGCCAGGGAGGTGATGACCCGGCCGCCCCGGAGGTTGGAACACACCATCTCCTCGCAGGCCGGGAGGAACAGGTCCTCCAGCTTGTTCTGGATCAGCTTGCCGGTGATGGGGTTGGGCAGGAGGTTGTTGCGGTCCTCCCCCAGGTTCTTGATATACACGTTCAGCTGCCCCTGGGCGTGCAGGCTGTAGGCATAGGTGAGGGCCATGGAGTTGGCGAGCTGCCGCACATGGCCGATGTCGCAGGCCGCATCCTTTTCTTTGCTGCAGGCCAGGTAGAGGTACCGGGAAAAGCCCATGGCCATACCGGCGCCGGTGACGTTGGCCTGCTCATACTGGCCGGCGAAGGCCACCAGCTGGCCGAAGTCCACCCGGTCGAACAGCATCTGCTGCAGCGTCTCGCCGTAGGCGTTGTTGCTGGCCTCGATCAGGGCGGTGGGGATGTGGTGCTGGAGGTTGTACTCCAGGGCGGAGATCAGCTCCTCACAGTTGGCCTGGGCCTGCTCCGGATCCGCGGGGGCCGTCATCACCAGGAACTGGAGCTCCGCTTCCTCCTCCGGCACCCGGACGGCCTGGAACAGGTCCAGATGGAGGTCCACTGTCTCCTCCAGGGTGTAGCGGTCGTATTCCGACGAGGGGATGCCCTGGCTGCCGCCGATGTAGCGGACAGAGGTCTTGACCTGGTAGCCGTCGTAGTCGTCCTGGGCGATCTGGCACACCAGGAGGCGGGCCAGGCTGTCCAGCCCGGTCAGCAGGGTGCTGCCCCGGCCCAGCTGCCGCTCAATATAATGCAGCTCGTTGTAGTGGATGTTTGGGGCGTTGGAGGAGTCGTCAATCCCAATCAGCAGGTGGATGTTGTCGTAGGGGGCTGTTTTCAGGGCGGAGATCACATAGTCCGTCAGCTGGAGCTTCCGCATCCGGACCCCCAGATAGTCGTCAATGATCTCATCCGTCAGCACGGACTGATAGTCGGCGTTGTCCAGGGTATCCTCCGCCGCTGTGACGCCGTCCTCGGCGTAGCGGTAATTGGCAAAGACGTTCTCCAGGGTCAGCTCGTCCCCCTCCAGGGCGGGGCGGGCCACCATACCGTAGGCCCGCAGGGCGTTGTACTCCTCCAGCCCGAAGCCCTGATATCCCACGGTGGACGCCAGGCGCACCACGCTGTCGAAGAGGTAGATGCGGTTGTCCGGGTCCTCCGCCAGAGAGAAGATGAAGGTGTCGAAGGCCTCCGTCTCGCTCATGGTGGTGCCGTCGTCAAAGGCCAGGGGGAATTCCCCGCTGACGGAGCGGGAGTTCACCAGCCCGCCGGAGAACAGCTGGTCCAGGGACAGCAGGAACAGGTCGCAGCCCTGCCGGTCCATCTCCTGGACCCAGGTCATCAGGGCCTCCCGGTCGCCGTACTGGGTGCCGTTGCTGTTGGGCTCCTGGCCGTCCAGCTT
>CAMMCS010000021.1 GCA_946494635.1 uncultured Oscillibacter sp.
CAAACGGTAGTTCGGGACCAAGAGGCCGTGGGTTCAAATCCCGCCACTCGGACCACCGAAGACCCTTGAGGCCGTAAGGCCCCAAGGGTCTTCGGCGTTTTTGGGGGCACGTTTTCCCTTATGTTTTCCCTTGCCGGCCGGAAACGCTCCGGATGAACTTCTCCGTGCGGGCGGCGCTGGCCTGCTTCATCTGGTCGGTGACGTGGCCCATGCTGCCCGGTAAGGTCTTGCGGTCATCTCCGCCACGGATGGCGGCCGCGGCGCAGAAATGCGCAGGCAGCCCCCATTCGGAAACTGACGGACACCGTGCAGAAGCGTAACGCACAGGCCCTGACCTGGAACGGATCCGCGTTCTTCGGCTGAACGGCTGTCTTCAGATACCGGATGATCTGATTTTACAGGATGTTGGCCTGTTCTGTTCCGCTGTTCCAAAATTTCACGGTAGGTCCCTCCCGTATATATCTAAAAATGAAGAAAGGCCTCGATGCACAGGACAGGAAGACAAAACCTCCGGCTTGGCCGGAGGTTTTGTCTATTTCAGCTTGCTGCCGTCTGAAAAGGCCTTCCCGACCTTTTCACCCAAACTCCAGTATGCACCATTGGCCGTGTCAAAGATGATCGGCTTCAGCTTGGCCGGGTCGATCATGCCAGTGTCATCCAAGATTGCCTCGTCTGCCCCAGCGTTCACGATCTGGCCCACCATGAAGTGGGTATCCGGATCGTAGCTGAGCAGCCTGCACTCCAGAACAAGGGGCAGTTCGTCGATGACAGGCGCGTCCACAAATTCGCTGCGGGTCACATGGAAGCCGCTCCGCTCCAGCTTGTCGGGCACCTCGTTTCCGGAGACCAGCCCCACATAGTCCGCCTCCACCAGATGGGCCTCGTCCGCCACGCTGACGGTGAAGGCCTTCCGCTCCAGGATGTTCTCCACGGTCTTGTGGTTGGAGCTGAGGCACAGGAAGATCTTGTCGCCTCCCGCGATGCCGCCCCAGGCGGCATTCATGGCGTCCGGAATCCCATCCTTGCCATAGCTGGCAATGATCATCACCAGCTGAGGATATAAAAAGGGCTTCGGGCCAAAATTCTTTCTCACAGCAGTATCTCCTCCTGCATCAATCGTGGATCTTGTGGTTTTGGAGCAGCATCTCTGCCACGCCGGGGGCCTCCGGGTCGTGGCTCCCCTTACCTGTGTCCAGATCGTACATCTGATTCATTTCCTCTTCCGTCAATTCGAAATCGAAAATGCGGAGATTTCCGGCGATCCGCTCCGGGTTGGTGGACTTGGGCAGGACGATCAGGCCGCTCTGCACTTCAAAGCGGAGGATGATCTGACCGGCGTTCCTGCCGTACTTCTCCGCCAGCCTGGTGATGACGGGGTGGGAGCCCACGCCGATGGCATCCCGCACCGCCCGCTCGCACGCCGCTGGGTCTTTGATCTGATAGGTGCCGAAGCCCAGCTGGGGCATCCGCACGCCGTTGTTTAAGGTCACATAGTCCATGGCGATACGCCTCTTTCTGAAAAATGTAAGATGTCCCCTTGCCCGCCCCCGAGGGGGCGGGCATCGGGAAAAGAGAGGGGAATGGTAGGAAGCAAGGTTATTTCTGCCCGTCCACGTCGGGGATCATCTCAGCGTACCGCTTCAGCATCTCGGGGGTGCTGTGGTAATACCGTTTCTGCTGATCCATAGCGGCGATCTTCTCCATCTCACCGTCGGTGAGGGCAAAGTCGAACAGGTCCAGGTTGGCCTTGATATGCTCCGGGTTCTTGGAGCCGGGGATGACGATGTCGCCCGCCTGGATGTGCCAGCGGAGGATGATCTGGGTGTTGCTCTTGCCGTACTTCTTGGCAAGCTCCGTGAACAGGGGCTCCTCCCGCAGATTCCTGTCGCCGTGGCCCAGGGGGTACCAGGCCTGGATGACCATGCCCTCCTTGGCCAGGAACTTTTTCAGCTCCGTCTCCTGGGAGTAGGGGTGGACCTCCGTCTGAAGGACGGCGGGCTTCACCTCACAGACGTCCAGGATCTCCCGGATCTGGTCGGGGGCAAAGTTGGACAGGCCGATGGCCCGCACCTTGCCCTCCTTGCAGGCCTTCTCCATGAGCTGGTATCCGGCCACATAGTTGCCGGCGGGCTGGTGGATCAGCAGCAGGTCGATATAGCCGGTGCCCAGGCGCTCCAGGGTCTTGTCCACCGCGTCCGCCTGCTCATAGAAGCTGGGCCACAGCTTGGTCTCCAGGAAGATGTCCCTGCGAGCCACGCCGGACTTCTTCATGGCCCGGCCAACGGCCTTCTCGTTCACATAGGCGTTGGCGGTGTCGAGAAGGCGGTAGCCGCTCTCCAGGGCGCTGAGGACGGAGGCCTCCGCCTCGTCGGGGGAGAGCAGGAAGGTGCCGATGCCCACCATGGGCATTTGCACGCCGTTGTTCAAAGTCGCGTATTCCATACAAAACATCCTTTCCGGATAAAATCAGTCATTGTAAATGACCGGCTTGATGAGGCTCCGGTCATGGTTCAAAAACAGGTCCATGGCCTCCGGGATCTTGTCCATGCCATGGTAGCGGTGGGTGATGAGCTTCTCCGGCGCCACCCGGCCGGCGGCGATCAGCTGGGCCATGCGGGAGAGCAGCAGCCGTCCGCCGCCGCAGCCCACGCCCTTGATGGTTTTGTCCCCGTAGCCAAAGTCCCAGACCGCCGGCTGGATAGGGATGGACGCGTTGCTGAAGTAGGCGCTGAGGTTCACCAGGGTGCCGCCGTTTTTCAGCATCTCCAGGCCCAGGCTCAGCTCCTTCTCGCTGCCGCCGCACAGCACCACATTGTCCACCGGGCCATCATTTTCTTGAAGGATCTCATCGATATAGTTGTCGTTGTGGTAGTCGATCAAATGGGTGGCCCCATACTCCTTTGCCACGTCGAAGCACACGGGCCGGGAGCCGATGGCGAAGATATTGCCCGCCCCCTGGAGCACCGCCGCCCGGACGGCCATCAGGCCCACCGGGCCCACGCCCAGCACCGCCACCGACTGGCCGAACTGCATGTTCAGGGCCTGGACGCCCTCAAAGGCGGTGCACATCATGTCCGGGACCATCACCGCCTGCTCCAGGGTGACGCCCTCCGGGATCCTGGCCAGGTTCATGTCCGCGTCCCGGATGTAGTAGGTCTCCACAAAGGAGCCGCCCCGGTCCGGGTAGTCCACCCCGGCGTACATGTTGTCCTGGTGCTGCTTGGCCCGGCCGTCCTGGGCCTCCATGCTCCGCCACACCGGCATCACCGAGCAGACGATGACCTGATCGCCCACCTGGAAGTCATGAACCTCCGGGCCCACCTGCACGATCTCGCCGCACATCTCATGCCCCACCGCCTTGCCCAGCAGATACGGCAGGGACGCGCACCCGGTGGCGCACAGGTGGGCGTCGCTGGTGCAGGGGGACCAGATCAGGGGCCGGATAAACGCCCCGGTGGGGCAGGGCTCCTCCGGCAGGGGACACCGGCCGCTGACGGCCATGGTGTTCTGCCCGGTGATGACGACGCCTTTCATGTGTTTCATTGCGCAACAGCTCCTTTGCCATATACCGGCCTGACGGCATTTCACGCGTCCCAGGCCCCCGATGTCGTCCGACGGCTCTCTTTCTTTACGATCTGAATTGTACCCCCATCGTCCCCGTGGGAGAAGTCCCGAAAAGTTTTTCAGTGTGAACCGTCCGGTATAAAGTTCTCACGGCTTGGGTTCCGCCGGGGGCAGGTGCCGGAAGGTGGAGCGGTACATGCCCAGGGACACCGGCAGCATGATGACCTCCACCACCAGCTGGGTCCAGATCATGCCGTACAGCCCCACCGTCAGGTCCATGAGGATCAGCAGGGGGATGTTCAGAAGCCCCTGGCGGCAGGAGGTGAGGATGGCGGACTGAACCCCCTTGCCCATGGCCTGGAGGGTGTAGCTGATGAGAAAGTTCACCGCCGTCAGGGGCACCGCCAGGCAGGCGATGCGCAGGAAGGAGGCCCCCAGGGCGCTGGTCTCCGCCTCCGGGATGAACAGATGGAGGATCTGGGGGGCGAACGCCGCGAAGCAGGCCACGCAGCAGGCGGAGAAGATCAGGGCCGCCTTCCAGGAGAAGTAGGACACCGCGCGCATCCGGCCATAGTTCCGGGCCGCGTAGTTGTAGCCCACCAGGGGCATGAAGCCCTGGCACAGGCCCATGGACACGTTCAGGGGGAACTGGTCGATGCGCTTGACGATGCCGTAGGCCGCCACCGGGATGTCCCCATAGCCGGAGGCCAGATGGACCATTACCATGTTGGAGGCGTTGCCCAACGCCGTGGCCAGGGCGGAGGCCAGCCCCACGGAGAAGATCTGTCCCACATAGCGGAGGGAGAAGTACCGGGGCCGGAAGGACACCGCCGTGCGTCCCTTCAGCCGGGCGTACTGGATCGCGAAGAACACCACCGACGCGGCGTTGGAAAAGGCCGTGGCGATGGCTGCCCCGGCCACGTCCAGATGGAGGCCGAAGATCAGGATGGGGTCCAGGATCACGTTCAGGATGCCGCCGAACATCATGCCGGCGCTGGCCTCCCGGGCGTGGCCCTCGCTGCGGAGCAGATGGCCCAGGGCCAGGCTCACCATGGTGGGCACGCCGCCGATGACCACCACCCACAGCAGGTAGTCCTCCGCGTAGCCGTAGTTGTCTGCACTGGCCCCCAGGAAGGTCAGCAGGGGCTCCCGGGCCAGAAAGCTGGCCAGGGAGAAGCATGCGGTGACCGCCGCCCCCGCCCAGATGCTGAAGGCGGAGACGTAGCGGATCTCGTCCTCCCGCTTCACCCCCAGCATCCGGGAGATGAGGCTGCTGCCGCCCAGGCCGAAGAGGTTCCCCAGGGCGGTGAGCAGGTTGAACCAGGGGGACACCAGGGACACCGCTGCCACCATCAGGGGATCCCCGGTCTGGCCGATGAAGAAGGTGTCCGCCAGGTTGTAGATCATGGTCACCACCTGGCTGATGACCGTGGGGATGGCCAGGGTGGCCACCGCCCGGGGGACCGGGACGGTTTCAAACAGTTCCCCTTCACTGAATTGCGCCATGGGTCAGGTCAGCCTTCTTTCTCCCTCAGACTTTTTTGCCCAGCTGGTAGGCCTCCTGGAACGCCTTGGTGTCCATGACCTCCCCCTTCTGGTAGACGCCGGAGCCATAGATAATTCCCTTCACCTGGGCGCCGGGCAGGCAGTCGGTGAAGCCCCGCATGGCATCCACGGTGCGCTCCATGGCCCCACGGCCCGCGGCGGCGGTGGCGATGAAGTAGACCTCCTTGTCCCGGATCTCCGTGTACCGGGGCAGGGTCCGGTCGATGAGGGTCTTCAGCTGGCCGTCCATGGAGTAGAAGTACACCGGTGTGGCCAGCACCAGCACATCGGCCTCCACCATTTTGTCCAAAATGGCGGCCATGTCGTCCTTCTGGACGCAGACGCCGGTGCCCCGGCAGCCGTAGCAGGCCAGGCAGGGGGCGATCCTCCGCTCCTGCACCCGGATCTTCTCCACCTGGTGGCCGGCCTCCTCCGCACCCTTGGCAAACTGGCCGCACAGCAGGTCCGAGTTGCCCCCCTTCCGGGGGCTGGCAGAGAGAATCAGAATTTTCTTTGACATCGTAAGCGCTTCCTTTTTTATCTCAGGCAGGCGGGAGCCGGAGCCTTTGGCCCCGGCTCCCTGCCGCACATGTTTGTAACCCTTGTAAATCCCGCGTCCGCAGGCGCGCAGGAAATTTGAACCGGTTATTCCCGGGGACAACCGTCTCAGGAACAACGCCTCGCACACAAAACAGACCGGCTTTTCCGCAAGGGGCTGAGCCCCGTTTTGTGCGCAGCCTTTCTCGGAAAAGCGGCTATGCCGCTTTTTCGCAAGTTACAGCCCCAGGCTGTCCACCCACTCGTTCACATCCTCCTGGCTGGCGCTGGAGCGGAACCGCTCCCCGTCCTGCCAGTCGCCGGTACCGGCCAGCTCCGCCAGCAGGTCGCCGCTCTCCCCCAGGCCGGAGGAAGAGGAGGTGCAGAAGGGGATCACCGTCTTGCCGGTGAAGTCGTTGGCCTCCACAAAGCCGTCCACCGGCCAGGCGGCGATGCCCCACCAGATGGGGTAGCCGATGAATACGGTGTCATAGGAGTCCCAGTTCTCTGCCTCCGTGGTGGTCAGCTCCACGTCCCGGAGGGACTCGTCCGCATACTCCTGGCTGACCCGGCTGTTCTCATCGCTCCAGTTCAGGTCGTCAGAGGTGTAGGGCTCCGCCGGGGTGATTTCAAACAGATCCCCGCCGGTGGCCTCGGCGATGTAGCCCGCTGCGGCCTCCGTGTTGCCGGTGGCGGAGTAGTACACCACCAGCACGCTGCCGCTGTCCGCCGCAGTGTCCCCGCCGGAGGTCTCCGGAGCGGCGGTGTCCGTACTTGTGTCCGCAGGGGGCGTCGTCTCCTCCGGGGTCTGCTCCTCAGTCGTCTGGTCACTTGCTGCGCTGTCATTGCCGCCGCAGGCCGCCAGGGACAGTGCCATGGCGCCCGCCAGCAGGCAGCTGAAAAGCCGTTTCCAAGTTTTCATCGTGGATTCCTCCTGTCTGATCGTTCTGTTATTCCGTCACGTTCTCCTGGATCCAGGCCTCGATGTGGTCGGCGATGACGTCGTTGTTGAGATCCTGGAACATAAAGTGGTCGTTGCCGGTGATGCCCTCGTCGGGCAGATGGACCACGGTGCTGCTGCCGCCGGCGGCGTTATAGGCCTCGGTGAAGGTATCGGCACTGGCGGCCATCATGGCCCACATGGCGGCGGCGGGCACGTCGGTGAACTCCTCGCCGATGTAGTCGCCGTAGTAGAAGGTGACGGGGATGTTCTGCTCCACCATGGCGCTGTAGGCGTCGCTGTCCACCTCCGGGGCCGCGCCGGGCTCGATGGCCACAATGGCGGCCACATGGTCGGTGTACAGGGGCACCTCCCAGCCGGGCAGGCCGCCCTGGGAGTGGGTCACCAGGATGGAGTCCTGGCCGGTGCGGTCATAGATCTCGTCGATGGCGGCCGCCACCGCCTGGGCCACCACGGTGTTGTCGATGTTCTGGTCCCCGGCGGCGTTGTCCATGCCGGTGTCCGGGGTCATCTGGCGGAAGAACTGGTCCAGCACGTCCTCCCCCTGGGGGAACTGGGAGCCCTCGTTGTAGGTGAACTCGTCATTCAGGTAGGTGCCGATGCGGAACTGAGTGTACCAGGTCTGGTCGGAGGGAGTGGTGGTCATGGTGCCCGCCACCGAGGTCTGGCCCGCCTCGCCCCGGCGGGGCTGGTCGATCAGCCACACGCTGTGGCCCATGCGCAGGAACATGTCGCTCCAGCCCTCCCGGCCGTCGGGGGTGGTCATCCAGCCCATGCGGGACTGGCCGTAGCCGTGGAGGAACACCATGGGCAGGCCGGTGGCGTTCTCCGGGATCTGGTAGAGCACGTTGGCGTGGTCCACATGGGCGGTGGAGCCCTCCCTTGAGGTGTAGTAGTTGGCCACGTCGAAGGTGCCGTCGGATTCGATCACGGTGCCGCCGGCGGAGAAGATGCCCTGCTCTGCGATGACCAGGGCGTTGGGATCGGAGGCCTCGTCGGCCTCCTGGGTCCCGGCGGTGCCGCCGGCGGATGCGTCGGGGGTATTTCCTCCGGCGCACCCGGCCAGCAGGGAGAGGGATAAGGCCCCAGCCAGGGCCAGAGCCAGCCATTTTCGGGTCTGTTTCATGGTCGTTCATCCTTTCTGGTTGTTTTGAAGATCTGATCGGCTTTTGACAGCCGTCCCGCCGAACACGGCGGACATGGGGATGGTGTCCAGGATCTGATCCGGGGTTGCCACCTCAGCGGCGGAGAGGATTACCCCGGCGGCCCCGGCGTTTTCCCGCATCCGCTCAACCTTCCGGCTGCCGGGGATGGGGACGATGTACGGCTTCTTGCACAGCATCCAGCTGAGGGAGATCTGGGCTGGTGTGGCCTGCTTTTCCTCTGCCAGGTTCCGCAGGGTCTGCAGCAGCTCCCGGTTCTCCTCCGCCGCCTCCGCCGTGAACTGGGGCATGGCGCTGCGGTAGTCCAGCCTGGGATCAAACGTGTCGTCCTTTCCATAGCGGGCGGTGAGCAGCCCATTGGCCATGGGGGAGAAGGCCACGAAGCCGATGTGCAGCTCCTCCAGCACCGGGAACAGGGCCTCGTGCTGCCGGGCCATCATGGAGTAGCGGTTCTGCACCGCCGTCACCGGGCACACCTTATGGGCCCGGCGCAGGTAGTCCTCCGTTGCCTCGGAGATGCCCCAGTGGGTGATCTTGCCCTCCCGGATCAGGTCGGCCATCACCTGGGCCACCGCCTCGGGCTCTACAGCGGGATCCATGCGGTGCTGGAAATACAGGTCGATGTGGTCGGTCTGGAGCCGCCAGAGGGAGCCCTCCACCGAGGCGCGGATGGTCTCCGGCCGGGCGTCCGGGATCAGCGGCTTGTTCACTGCCGTGCTGGCCTCGTCGAACCGGATGCCGAACTTGGTGGCGATCTGGACGTGGCTCCGGACGTCCTTCAGGGCCTCTCCCACCAGCTTCTCGTTGTCGTGGGGATCGGCGGCGGTGCCGTAGGTCTCGGCGGTGTCGAACAGGGTATAGCCCAGGTCATAGGCGGCCCGGATGGCCTCGCTCCGCTCCGTGGGCGCCCCGTAGGCGTGGCTGAAGCCCATGCACCCCAGGCCCACAGCGGAGACCGTCAGGTCTGTGCCTAATGTGCGAGTGTTCATGCTGAAAAGCCTCCTGTTTGTCTGCTTTCGTTCTGTATTATAGGGGCGTCTCCGCCGCTGCGGAAGTTCCGATTCGTTACGCAGTATGTACCAAAAGGTTTTGGGTGGGGGAGACCTGTTTCAACCGGTTTTGGACGGCGGCCCCCAGCTGCTCCGGCTGCGCGGGAAGGCCCAGCTCCTCTGCGAGGGACTCCAGGGCCCCCACGCCGCCGCGGGCCAGCTGAGCCTCTGTCCGGCCCTGGCCGGGGAGCGTCCAGAGGCGGCGGGCCATCCGGGCCATGGCCGCGGGATGATGCTCCGCCTCCCGGCGGCAGAGGGCCAGCAGAAGGACCGACAGCGCCCCGGCGTATTCCTCCCAGTCCGAAGCGGACAGGATGGCCGCCTCCCGCACCGGCAGCGCCGGGAAGGAGAACCGCCGCCCCAGCTGGAAGAACCGGCTTCCCCACAGGGTGCACCGCCACATCAGGCTGCTCCGGGCGTTCTCATCTCCCGGGGCCTGCTGACAGACGCGCAGATCCCGGATCATCCCCTCCAGCAGGGGCTCCAGCAGCTCCCGGGAGACACTCATGCCGTCCGTCAGGGTCAGGTATTCCTCCAGCGCCCCGGCCAGTGCGGAAAAGCCCTGGAGCAGGAGCTCCCGGCGGGGCAGCTCACAGATACGGGCCGGGTCCAGCAGGGCAAAGCGGGGGTCACAGGGAGGGTAGTCCCGCCAGATACACCGGCCTTCGTGGATCAGCCCCGCGGCGCCGTTGACGGCCCCGACCTCCAGGTGGGAGGCTACAAAGCCCACCGGCAGGGGAGGCACGTCCACCACACCCTGCAGCTCTCCGAAGTTCTCCCACAGGTCACCCCGGCACACCGCCGCCAGGGAGATCGCCTTGCAGCCGTCCAGCACGGCGGAGCCGCCCACCCCCAGAATCAGGTCCACATGGCGCTCCCGGCACAGACGGGCGGCCTGCTGGACCTGCTCGTACCGGGGGCAGAAAGGGCCGGCAGAACACTCCGCCGCCTGTTTCCCCCTCCGATGCAGGATGTCCCGTACCTCGTCCGCCGCGCCGGAGCGTCGGTCCCTCTCCTCCGTGACCAGCAGCACGCTGGGGCCGTATTCCCGCAGGAAGCTGGCCAGATACTCCTTTACACAGCTGCCGCCAAAGAGGAGCTTGGTTCCGTTTTCAAAGAAAAAGTTGTTCATGGCACACCTCTGATCCCGTCCCCGCAGGGGGACGGCTCTGCTTATGGCCCCATTATAAAAAAATCGAGACTTCAGAAGAAGTCTCGAAAAGTTATGCAGTATGTACGTCTGCGTTATAACTGATACACCGTGCGGACCGCCTTGAGAAACCGCCGGACCGTGGGCGTGGGGTTGGGGGAGTGGAGCAGGCCGTAGGGGATGGTGTAGCTCCAGTCCACCGGGATGGTCTTGAGCAGGGGGTGGACCTGCCGCCAGTTGTCGATGGTCATGAGGATGTCCTCGGAGTTCTCGCACTGGTTGAACACGTTGATGTTGAACATCTCAAAGTCCACAATGCGGATCTGGGGGTGGTCCCGCCACAGCTCGTCCCGCATCTGGTCCAGATACCGGTTCCAGCCCCGGCGGATCAGCAGGAAGTTCTCCCCGTGCAGGTCCTCCACCGTCAGATGGTCCTTGGCCGCCAGGGGGTGGTAGATGGATACCGCGCATCGGATGGGCTCCCGGCTGAGCTCCAGGGCGGCGCACTGCCGGTTCTCCAGGAAATTCTGGTCGAAGAGCCCGGCCACGATGTCGATGTTCTGGCCCAGGTTGCGCAGGATCTCCACCGAGTTCTCCGGGGTGTTCTCATAGGGGACCATCTTGAATTTGATGTTGGGACACTGGGTCTTGATGGCCGGCCAGAGATCCAGCAGGAACTGCCCCGGCGTCATGGGGGAGACCCCGATGCGGATGACCTTGTCCCCCTCCTCGGCGGCGTTCTTGGCCCGCACCACCGAGTCCTTGCAGTACTGCACCACATACTGGGCGTCCCGGTAGATGGATTTGCCCGCCTCGGTGAGCTTCAGCCCCCGGGGGCTGCGGATGAACAGCTTCAAATCCAGGCTGGACTCCAGGGAGGTGATCTGCTTGATCACCGCCGGCGGCGTGATGAACAGCTCCTCCGCCGCCTTGTTGAAGCTCCCCGCGTCCGCCACCCGGAGGAAGGTCTCCAGCTGAGGATTATACATCATACGCGCCACCGCCTTTCCGCCCGCGCCCGGGGCCCTGTTTAAGAACTATTTTACCGTCTTTTGCAGGGAATAGCAAGAAAAATACGCGGGCAGACACATCCGTCTGCCCGCGCATAGTCTCTTACGCTCCAAACACTTCCGTTGCCCGGTGCATATTCTCCACCACCGGGACCCCGAAGGGGCACCGCTTCTCGCAGGCCCCGCAGGCGATGCACTCTCCACCGTGGTGAGGCAGGACGGCATAGTGCTCCCGCACGGTCTCCGGCACCTCCCCTTGGGCACGGGCCAAGTTCAGGAATTTGGTGACACTGGCCACATCGATGCCTGCCGGGCAAGGGGCACAGTGGCCGCAGTACATACAGTGGCCCACCCAACTGATCTTGGGCAGAGCGGCAAAGGCGGCGGCATAGTCCCGCTCAGCCTCGGACGCCTCCTCATAGGCGATGCTGTTTTTCAATTCCTCCAAATTCCGGGCCCCGGACATGACGGAGGCCACGCCGGGCCGGGTCAGCGCATAGTGGAGACACTGGTAGAGGGTCAGTGCCTTCCCGGCCGGGGACAGCTCCGCATTCAGAAGGTCACCGCCGCCGAAGGCTTTCATCACCGTGATGCCCACTCCCAGCCGCTGGCAGGTCTCATACAGCTCCTGTCGCTGGGGGTCCATGTTCACCAGGGGCTGTTCATAGTTCTTCTCGTTCCAGAGCTGCTCCACATCCTCGCCTGCGGGTTGGAGGTCGTAGCAGGGATTAACGCTGAACATCAGCACCTCAATGGCTCCGCTGCGTACCGCCGCAAGGGCCACCTCCGGGTTGTGGCTGGACAGACCGATGGCCCGGATGACGCCCTGATTTTTCAGTTCCCTGGCATAATCCAGCACACCCTTGTCCCGCACGGCTTCCCAGTCGGCCATGGAATCCACATAGTGGATCATGCCGATCTCCACATGGTCGGTCTCCAGCCGCTGAAGCTGATCTGCGAAGCCCTCTCTGACTTCGGCCATATCCCTGGTGCGCTTGTACTGCCCGTCCTTCCAGATGGTACACAGGTGGGCTTGGAGCACGAACTTCTCCCGCCGTCCCCGCAGAGCCCGGCCCAGATTGGAGTGGAACTCCGGGTTGGGAGAATAGAGGTCGATGCAGTTGACCCCGCCCGCCTCCATAGCATCTACCATTTCCTTGACCTGCTCATAGGGTTTCTCCACAAAGCCCTCGCAGCCCATACCGATCTCGCTGACCAACAAGCCCGTGCGGCCCAGCTGACGATATTCCATTTCACTGCCTCCCTGCTCTTTTTCTGATACTTTACCGCATCCGCGGAACTTTTGCAACCGCTGCAACCGCCTTACATCTGCCGCTCCCAAAACTGGACCGCCAGATCCAGCCAGCCCTCCGCTGCCGTGTCGGTGCCCAGGCCAAAGCCGTGGCCCAGACCGGGATAACAGTGGAACTCCGTGTCGATGCCGCAGGCGGACATAGCCTCCAGCCGGGCCTGCATCACCCGCCAGGGTGCAATGCCGTCCGAATCCCCCACGCACACGAAGGTGGGTGGGTCGTCCGTGCTGTACTCGCTCAGGCCGGTGTACTGCATGATGACAGCGCCGGGCCGGGGCAGATCGTTCCCGCCGAAGGCCGCCGGGCCGTAGGTGCCAAGCCACGCCGCCATCCGGGCCCCCGCCGAGCCGCCCCACAGGGAGTAGCAGCTGGTGTCCACCTCCAGCTCCTCCGCGTGACCGAAGATAAAGGTGATGGCCCGTGCCAGATCCTCGCAGGCGGTCTGGGCTCCCGGGCGGTAGATCAGGGCAAAGGCGTTATAGCCCTGCTTGGACAGCTCCAGGGCGTGAGGGAAGCTGTCGTGCATGGCCCCCACATAAGCGAAGGCCCCGCCAGCATTGCACACGGCGAACCGTGCCCCGGCTCCCCCTTGAAAAAGAACAGGCCGGTGTCCTCCTTGTCCGGGTCGGCGGCCTTCTCCTCGTCGGTGTAGATGTCGTAGAAAATGGTCTCTCCAGCCAGCGCCCGCTCCTTCAGGGTGTTGACGATCTCCACGGTCTCGCTGGGGTCAATGTGGCTGTAAAAGGTCAGCCGCAGATCTCCCAGGGTCTCGCCGCTCCAGTAGCCGTCATCCGCGGGAAACAGCAGACGGCCATAGTCTCCAAAGGCGGGATCGTCCATGACCGTCTGGATGGGGGTATTGACTGTAAATTCTGTCTCCAATGTGGTCGCTCCTTCCAACTCCTGGCTGTCCGGCGCGAGCGTCTGAGCCTCACACCCGGAGAGAAGCAGGGCCAGTGTCAGGGTACTGATCGTAATGAGATGTTGTATCATTGGGACACCTTCTTTCTGCCGGAACAGCGCCGCAGGCCGTTTCCCCCGTAATAGCCGATCCAGACAAACAGGCCAAAGATAGCAAAGTAATCTGCCAGAAAGCCTGCCGCGGTCTGCCCAGGCGGGAAGAACAGAAAGTGGGTTCGCAGAAGCAAATAGTCCGAAAAGCCGCTGCGGAAGAAAGCCAGCAGGCCGCAACACGCAATGGCCGCGCCCATCAGCCGGAGAACCGCTGTCCGCATTCTGGACAGGCCGCATAGTCCTGCAATCCGGCGGGTCTGCCCCATGATGCCGCTCCAGTGGAGGCCCAGGTGCAGGCCCATCAGCAGGAAGCTCCAGAAGGCGCAGGGCAGGTGGAGCATCCGGGCCAGCTCCTGTCCCCAGCCAAGCGGTAGAAAGTCCAGGACGTATTGGGAGAGGATCAGGCCGCTGAACAGGGAACCGAACACGGAAAGCAGGAGCAGGAAGGTCAAGAGGGTCTGCGCCGCCCGGTAAATGGACATCCGTCCTTTGTCCACCCCCCTGTACCAGGCATGGTTCCAGATATGGTGGAGGACGATCAGCGCCAACATGGCAAGCCCCAGCCACTCATGGACGTCCTCACCGATCAGGGAGTAGCCCATCAACGGGAGCAGGATGACCGTCAGTGCCAGGTCTGTGATCCATCGTTTGGGCACCGCTTCACCGCCTTTCTTCCTGTCGATCTCTTGTGGTATATATGAGGTCACTGTCCGAACAGCCATCCCATGATCTCCGGGTCACGGGCGAACAGATTGCCGCCGCCGTGCTGGTTGGGCGCGCCGCCCTCCGTAAAGTAGGCGGCGTCCTTGATGTCCAGCACCAGGAGCAGCTCGATCTCCTCATCGGAAAGCCCCGCCTCTGTATAGAGCTCGTGGAGTTGGTCGTATGCCTCCCGGCTGGGCTCGGAGCCGTAGTACTCGTCGCTCTCCCCAATCACTGAGCTGCGGAGCAGCCACGATCATCTTGTCGTTGTAGTTCAGCGCCTCAAATGCAAAGTTCTCGCTGTATAGGTTCTGCCCCATGCCCTGGAAGTACAGGCCCTCATAGCCGGGGAGGGTAAGGAACAGAGCGTATGCCTCGCTGCCGTCATAGCTGTCCGGGATGTAAATATGGTAGTGGATGTCCCCCTCCGGGGCGTGGAGTACGTTGTCCATCTGGAAACCCCGGTAGGTCTCTGCCCCCTGAGTAACCTCCAGTTCCGGCTCCGGGGATGGATCAGGGGCAGGCTCTGGCGTTTCCTGCACCTGTGCCGGCGGTTCGGGCGTTTCCGGGGTGGACTGCACTGTGCCCTCCGCCCCGCAGGCGGTGAGGCTCAGTTCCATGGTCAGCGTCAGAAACAATGTGAAAATCTGTTGAATGGAAAACATAGTGGCACCTTCTTTCGGGACTATTGTAGCCCGAAGCCGGCACCGGAGGAAGTTCCGATTGGTTAGGGAGTGTAAACGAAAGGGTATATATACTCGCATAAAAAATGGTTCAAATAATCTGATAATTATTATATTAGATCGTCGCGGGATTGTATGGGGATTTTGTCTCCGCAGAGCCATTTTATTGGGCTGTGCCGCTCCGGCAGTGGACGTAAAAGTCCTCGTACAGCGTATCTGATTTTCTGATTTACGAGCAGCGTAGACGATATGTAACGCCACACTCTGCTGTGTAGTGAAACGTCTGCGCTGAACGCTTTTGTATTGCCACTGTGGGTACTACTGGTCTATGGGCCGACAATTTTGTTGGGCAGTGCCTTGCAGAAGTACAGCGACAACGGGACGTTGCAGTTTATACATTAGCAGGGGCCAGACACAACCCCCTGGTTGTGTCTGGCCCCTCCTTCATTCATCTGTCCGCAAGTGCTCACAGATCCAGTTGTACAACTGCTGTTCGTCCATTGTACCGGACGCAATGGAAATAAACGCGTCAGAGAGCTCTCCGGTGTGAAGCTGGAGCTCATACCCATTCCACTTGAGGATCAACTGGACCATCAGAGCGCCGATCCGTTTGTTGCCGTCCAAAAACGCGTGATTGGAGGCCAAGCCATAGCCAAGACGAGCTGCTTTTTCGGGGACGGTAGGGTAAAGATCCGTATTTCCGAAGGACTGGAGCGGCGCGGCTACGGCGGCCTCCAGCAATGCCCGATCCCGAAGGCCGTCCATACCGCCGGATCTCTCGATTATGCGGGAATGAAGGGCAATCACATCATCTGCCGTTACCCAGATCATTCCGCCATCCTCCGGTAGTCCTCCGCAAACTGCTCCAGAACCGTGTCCGCGTCGGCCAGCATTTGGGCGCGTGTCGGTACGCCCTCTGCTTCCTGGATCTTGATTGGAAATGGCATCCCCTTGGCCCGGACGAAAGCGTTGGCGAACAAGTTGAAGGCCGTGGATGTGGTCATCCCCAACTCCTTGCAGATGGCGGACATCTGCGCCTTTACGTCGGCATCGATGCGAAAAGTCATATTAGCGTCCATTATTGCACCTCCTTGCATTGCGATTATATTACATTCTATGTGCAATATCAAGTGTTTGCTGTAAACAATTTGGCTACACGTATTTTGCGCCCGGCTGAAATTTTCAAAAAACTTTTCCCAAGGGGGGCAAAAATTAGGGGGCCGTTTCTCCATTTATTATGAAAGGGCAATAACGGGCGCCTCCGCCGGCAGGAGTTTTGAAAAATTTTTGCCGGGAGGGGGTGAAAATACCCCCTTCATTTCTACATGCTTAATGAAGGGGCTTTTCAGGAGGCTTCCTGCCCCGAGCCCTTATCCTGTTATGAGAGAAGGTCTTTCCCATGAAATCACACGATCCGATCCGCAGCGAACAGCGCCTGCTGGAGGCACTCCGGGCCGCGGAGACGGCGACACTCGCCCTGCGGGACTATGCCCGCCACCGTCCTGCCGCCGGGACCGCCCGCAGCAGGAGACCCGTCCATCGGCGAGAAGGCGCCCGCCAGGGTGGAGCTGCTGGAGAACGGCTGGCTGGCCGTCACCCTGGAGGCCGTCCTGCCTCGACGGGGCGACGGCGACCGCAGCCGCTTCCTGGCCCACTCCCTGCGCGCAGCCATCCGACAGGCGTTTCCAGACCAGTTACCGCCCAAGTTCCACATCTGCGTCCTGGCTTATGAACACATCTACGGCCCGGGCCGCCGCTTTTTGGATCACGACAATATGGAGCTGAAGCACTGTCAGGATGTGCTGGAGGCGGCGTTCCTTACCAACGACACCTCCGCCCTCTGCTCCGCCTTCCAGTGCAGCCACCGGGGCGAACGGAACGCCACCCGCATCTGGGTCCTGCCCGCCGAGGCGTTCCCCAGGTGGCTGGAGACCCATCGGGAGTCCTGGGCCGGACCACCGGAAACCTGAAACAATAGAGGAAAAATGATCCGAAAAAACATACCGATTTCTGATTTTTCGCGCCTATGGATTTTCGGTGCCGCTTTTGGGCCGGAAAGCCAGTATTCCCAAGGGGTCCGGCCGTGGAGTTCCAACGCCGTTGG
>CAMMCS010000022.1 GCA_946494635.1 uncultured Oscillibacter sp.
CTGGCAGAGAATGAGAAGAAATTCCCGGTGGCCCTGCGGGCCGGGACGGTGCTGAACGGCCGCTACATCGTTGGCCGCGTCCTGGGCCAGGGCGGATTTGGTATTACATATCTTGCTTTGGACACCCAGCTGAACGCGAAGGTCGCCATCAAGGAGTTCATGCCCGGCGAGATCGCCACCCGGCAGGGCACCACCGTGTCCGTCATGATGGACACCAAGTCCGAGGAGTTTGCCTACGGCGCCGAGCGCTTCCAGGAGGAGGCCCGCACCCTGGCCAAATTCATCGGCAATCCCAACATTGCGGCGGTCACCAGCTATTTCGACGAAAACGATACTTCGTATTTCGTCATGGACTACATCGAGGGCATCTCCTTCAAGATCTACATCGCCAGCCACGGCGGGAAGATCTCAGTCGAAGAGACCCTCAACGTGATGATCCCCGTCCTGCGGGCGCTGACTGCTGTCCATGCGGAGGGCTTCATCCACCGGGACGTGACGCCGGACAACATCTACATCACGAAGGACGGCATGGTGAAGCTGCTGGACTTTGGCTCCGCCCGGTACTCTATCGGCGACAAGTCCAAAAGTTTGGACGTCATCCTAAAAGTCGGCTACGCGCCCAAGGAACAGTACATCCGCCGGAGCCGCCAGGGCCCCTTCACCGACGTCTACTCCTGCGCCGCCTGCTTTTACGCCGCCATCACCGGCTTTTTCCCACCGGAGAGCCTGGAGCGGCTGGATGAGGACACGCTGGTGCCTATCTCCCAGTGCGGCATCGACATCCCGGAGTATCTGGACAAGGCCATTTTGAAGGGCCTGGCCGTCCAGCCGGAGGACCGCTTCCAAAGCGCCGCCGAATTCCTGGACGCCATCGAGTCCCAGCAGGTGGTGGAGGTGCCTGTCTCCGGCGCCGCGGCGGCTCCCGCCCCGGCCCCGGAGAAGAAAAAGATCAAGCCCGCCCTGATCGCCGGCATCGCCGCGGCTGTGGTGGTGGCCGTGGGCGTCGGCATCGCCATCGGCGGCGGGGGCGGCTCCGATGGCGGATCGGGCAGTGGGAATCCCATCACGGAGGCCCTGGCTCCCAAGGTCACCATCGCCGGGCAGGAGTACAGCACGGCGCTGACACAGTTGTTTTTGGATGATGTCCTGGTAGATGAAGCGGATTTCCAGAATCTTCAGGAGATGGAAAATCTGGAATACCTCTCCTATACAGACGGACGTGACGATCTGGACTTGTCCTTCGTATCCGGCCTGCCCAATTTGCAGATGCTCAGTGCCCATGGAGACTATGTCGATCTGGACCTTGCTCCCCTGGAAGGCTTGAAAAATCTGACCGAGTTGCATATCTACGCGGAGGGAAGCAACAATATCTCCCGAACCGCAGACCTCTCTCCGCTGGAAAATTTGGCCAATCTGCAGTACATACAACTTGATTGTGTGCCAGACAGCTACGAACCCTTAGCGGGATTGAAGAACCTTCAGCAACTGATACTTTGGAACCCTATCAGCGGCCAGGGCGACTACGAATACCCGCTCTCAGACCTCAGTCCGCTCGCGGGTCTGACGGACTTAACCTACCTGAATATCCCCATTGGAGACGTGGAAAATCTGGATGCCCTGTCTGGCCTGACAAAACTGACGGATCTGCTTCTCTACGGGAATACGCATACATGGGAGGACATCCATTTTCTCCGGCCCCTAGCCGATCTGCAGCGTTTGGCTCTGGACAATCAGGTGTTTCATCTTCAAGACCTGTCTGATCTCTCCGGCCTGACAAAACTGCGGGAACTGAGTTTGAATCTGGAAGGCATGGGCAGTCTGGACGGCCTGGAACATCTGACGCAGCTGCAGGAACTGCAGCTGTCTGCAGACTTTGCAACGGGGGCGGTGCCGGAACTTGCCCCCCTTTCCAGCCTGACATCGCTAAACCGTTTGCTCCTTTCTGTTCCATACGATGCCGCAGTCTCCCTGGAACCGCTGGGAGCACTGACGCAGCTGCGGGATCTGTACTTCTCGGGCGGTATTCGGAACAACGACCTTTCTCCCCTGGGGAACCTGGCCAATCTACAGTCTCTCCAGCTGCGCAGTGAGAATTACCAAGATCCCTTTGATGACCTCTCGCCTTTTGCAGATTTGGAACAGCTTAATTCGCTGGAAATCCAACATGCAGCCGACAACATTGACCTCTCCCCGGTGGACCATGTGCCCAATGTGACGATCAGCTGACCTGTTCTCCCGCCGCCAAGGTCAGAACAGCTGCCCCAAAAGGGCGGAGCCCTAAGCCGCTCACAGCCGGCGGGAGGTTCAAGCCCGGCCAGACAACCGCAAAGCCGTCTGATTTCCAGTGAAATCAGACGGCTTCCCTGTTTTCACCCAAAAAACTTGCTGATCCTGGGGTTTTGACCGGTAAGCCGTCTCCTTCAGCGGCCAGGCGGGCAGGTATCCAGCGCCCGCAGGCTGTGCCGGCGGCCTTCTTTTGTGAAGATCCCGATTTGGCCTTGCGCTCCCCGCAGGCCCCTGCCCGGGCCTTGCAGTCCCCAAAGAGCAACGGTCGCATAAAATTTGCAGCACCGCTGTGGTAAGCGGTGCTGCGAATGGAGAAAAGAAGTCATCTGCCGCCGGCTCTGTCCCGGCGGAAGACGAATCTGCAGGATGAAAAAGGGCGTCAGCCGCGCCGGGCAGGGCTCGTCAAAGCCCGCCTTCCAGGCGCCTGGCCATCCAGAAAAGATGCCGCCAGCTGGATGCAGGGCCCTGTCAGCAGCACCGCCAGAATTGTGCCGATTCCGAAGGTTCCCCCCAGCAGCAGGCCTGTGAGAAACATCGCCCCGTCATACAGGATCCGCACGGTGCGGAACTGCAGGCGATTGAGCCAGCTGTGAAAAATCAAGGTCAAGATGTCACAGGGGAGCAGGCCGAAGCCGGACTTCTTCACCAGCGTGATCCCCAGCCCGGTAAACACCGGTGCCGCGGCGATGCAGCAGAGGCGGGTTCCAAACGCCGCCGGCGCCAGAACCGGCGTCAGGACCGTGGACCACAGGTTCATGACGAACCCTGTCAAGAACGAGCCGAAAAGGGTGCCCGGTCCGATCTCCCGCCGCCGAAGGGCCAACACCATCAGAAGCATGGCCCCCTGTATGACATAAAAGGCGTTTCCCTCCTGAATCCCCAGCGCCATGGAAACCCCCTGGGTCATCATATTGAAGGCATCCGAGCCCAGGCCGCAGGATAAATACAGGGAGCAGCTGATGCCCGAGAAGATAAAGCCGGCGCACAGATACAGGATCGCCCGTCCTCGTGTTTTCAACATAGTGCCTCCGCCCAGTTCTGTAAGTTATCCGCATTATAGCCGTCATCCGCGGTTTTTCAAAGGGACAAATATGCGCAGGGGCGGAAATTCCCCTGCGCATAGCTGTTTCAGCCGGACTTTCTTGCGGTTTCAGGATAATGTCGTCCGGTATTTCCGGTATTCTGTCGGCGTAAGCCCCACATGCTTGAAAAAGATCCGCGAGAAGTAGCTGGCGTCCGCAAAGCCGCTTTCCTCCGCAATGGTCTGGATGGAGTCCTGGGTTATGGCCAGCCGGATCTGCGCCTCCCCCAGCCGGCGGCGCAGCAGGTACTGCTTGACGGAATACCCCGTCTTCTGCTTGAACATATGGGACAGGTGGTAGGGGCTGATGTAAAATTCCCTGACCAGCCGCTCGATGGTGACATCCTCCGCATAGTGGCGGTCGATAAATTTTGCGATCTGCCAGAAAACCGAGTCCGCAGGCGTATCGTCCGCATCCCTGCGCCCCCGCACCATGCACTTGACCAGCTCCAGAGACGCCAGCATCAGATACTGGCACAGCAGCTGGTAGCCGCTTTCCCGCTCTGCGCTGTAGCGGTCCATTTGGCAGAACAGCTCCCTCAGGTCCGCAAATTGTTCCGGCTCATGGAACATGGGGCTGAAGCGGCTGTCCAGAAAGCTGCCGGGCGCAAGGCCGGGAAGGGCCAGATTCCCGATGCCGATGCAGAGCGTGTGGTATGGCTCGCCGGCCTGGGGAAACTCATCGTGAAGCGCGCCGCTGTTGCACAGGACCACATCCCCCGCGGCGACCTCATACCGGCGCAGATCCACGGTATAAAGCCCGCTGCCCTTCAGGAACAGCAGCACCTCCGCGATGTCCTCATGACAGTGCATCAGGGTGGAGTGATCGCCGCCAGCCCAGTCGGAGGCGCAGACATAGGCGAGGTATGGCTGTTCACCCAGTACGCTCCTCGCCTCTTCCGCCGTATAAATGAATTTTTGCTGATTGTACGCGGTCTGATCCATCTTGTCTCCCAGTATTCCACCAAAAAATCCGGTAAACCCGCACAGGCAGGTCTTCCCAAAAGCACTCCCGCAAGAAAGTCCTGCTCCCCGCAGGCTTTTTTATTATTATGAGCGATATCAGGAAGCTCTGTCAACTCCAAATCTTCACCGCGCGGAAGCGCTGGACGGGATTCCGCCCCGCTGGCAGCGGGCCGGAGGCGCACTTTTCCCGGGCAGTATGGCGGCACCGGTTAAAATTTGACGTCTGTTCTGAAATTTTTAAGGTCGGTTTTGAGATGTCCGCTTATACTCCAGACAAGATCCGGCTCAACGAGGAGGCGTGTCCATGAAAATTTACCGAAGGTGTTTTTGTCTTGCGGCAGTGCTGGCCGCCTGCCTGCTGGCCGCCGCGTGCGCAAATACGCAAGCCGGTCCCGAGGAGGAGGAAGCGTCCGCGGCTGTGGCTGTTCTGGGATACGCGCAGTTTCCCGGCGCTGATCTCACAGAAGGGGCCATCTCCATCTCCGCGCTCTTCCTGGAGGAGGACGGCGCCGCGGTTTCCGGAGGGTCCGTCCTCCTCTCCGCGGGGCAGGTCAGCGCGGACTTCCCCCTGGGCGATGGCGGGGAGCTGCGCGTGTCCGGGCTGCCCCGCATAGGGGACGTCCGGCTGACGCTTGTAAGCCAGGACGCCCAGGAGCTGGGCTCTATGACCATCAGCTTCGCCCAGGGCGCCGTGATCGACGCCTCCACAAGTGAAGATGGCGTCGGCTATGTCACCACACGGGCTGACACCAGTGTGGTATCCCTGGAATTCACCGTAAGCGGCGAGGGGCTCCTGTGCGCCCTCCGCCTGACGGAATAACGGCAGAAAGGAACAGATCATGGAGGACTTTATGCTGGATGTCACTGCAGAGGAGCGGGATTTCTACGGGGGGCACCTGATCCTGCTGGAGGGCGTCATTCTGGAATTTCTCTCCTGCGTAGCGATGATCCGGCGGTATCAGGTGGGGCGGGGACGCACGGATCCCATCACCTCCAGCCACGCGCGGATCAAGAGCGCGGACAGCATGCGGAGGAAGCTGCGGCTGCGGGGGTTCCCCGCCACGGCGGAAAACGCCCTGCGGGAAATGCGGGACGCGGCGGGCGTGCGGCTGATTTGCCCCTTTATCGACGACATCTACCGGACAGCGGCTCTGATCCGGGAGATCCCCGGCATCCAGATCTGCCGGGAAAAGGACTATATTCATACCCCCAAGCCCAACGGCTACCGCAGCTACCATCTTGTCCTGACGCTGCCCCTGCGGTTTCTGCCCAGCCAGCCGGCGGCGCCTGTCTGGCTGGAGGTACAGATCCGGACCATCGCCATGGACTGCTGGGCAAATATCGAGCATCAGCTGAAATACAAGCGGGACATCCCCGATCAGAAGCTGATCGTCAGAGAGCTGAAGCGGTGCGCAGACGAGATCGTCTCCACGGATCTCTCCCTCCAGACCATCCGGGACCTTCTGGAGTCAGCCGGGTGAGACGGGCCCGCCCAGGCCCGGCCCCGGGATCAGGGCCGGGCATCCGGCGCCCGCACCCCGCTTTCAAAGGGGCAGGCAGCCCCCGCCCCTTTGGGAGCGGGGGTTTTCTGCCGTCTGCGCGGGGCCGGTGGGCTTTTTTAACTTATTTTGGGGTTGACGGTTTATACTGCTGTCCAAAGTCTGCAAGGAGGAGGCGCGCAATGCTTCAAGTTGAACACCTGACCCGGCGGTACGGGACGGTCACAGCTGTTGACGATCTCAGCTTTGAAATCTCCGCCGACGGCGTCTATGGCTTTCTCGGCCCCAACGGCGCCGGTAAATCCACCACCATGAACATGATGACCGGCTGCCTCTCCGCCACCAGCGGTACGGTGAAGATTGCCGGCTATGACATTTACGAACAGTCCCGGGAGGCCAAACGGCGGATCGGATATCTGCCTGAGCAGCCGCCCCTCTATCTGGGGGAGACCCCGGCGGAGTACCTGCGCTTTGTAGGGGAGGCCAAGGGCCTGCGGGGCGACGCGCTGGCGCGCCAGATCGCGGATGTGATGGAGGAAACCGGTATCGGCGAGATGCGCGGCCGGCGCATGGACGCCCTCAGCAAGGGCTACCGCCAGCGGGTGGGCATCGCCCAGGCGCTGCTGGGCGCGCCGGAGGTGGTGATCCTGGACGAGCCCACAGTGGGCCTGGATCCGCTGCAGATCCTGGAGATCCGCAGTCTCATCGCCTCTCTGGGCCGGAGCCGGACCGTGCTGATCAGCTCCCATATCCTCTCTGAGGTCCAGACCATGTGCAGCAAAATCCTGATCATTTCCAGGGGAAAGCTGGTGGCCTTTGACGAGCCTGCCAGGCTGGAGGAGCGGCTGGCGGCGCCGGGCGAGATCGCCCTGACCGCGGAGGCCGACGCGCAGACGGTCCAGGCGCTGCTGGCGGAGATCCCCAACATCGCCTCCGCCGCTGTCGTGGCGGACAGCCCGGAACGCTCCCGGTTTACCATCACCGCCTCCGGCGGGGATATCTACGACCTCTCCCGGAGCATTTTCCGGGCATTTGCCGCCAGCGGCCACGCCCTGTGCGAGCTTGGCGTCAAAAAAGCCAGCCTGGAGGACATCTTCCTGGAACTGACGGAAGGAGGCAAGGCGGAATGAGGTCAATATTTGTCCATGAACTCAAAAGCTATTTTCACTCCCTGACGGCCTGGGTCTTTGCGGCCTTTCTGCTCTGCTTCGTGGGAATCGGCGCCATGATGTACAATATCCAGGCAGCGGTCAGCAATTTTGAATATGTGCTCTCCCTCAGTTCCCTGGCCTTCGTGGTCATCGCCCCCATCCTCACCATGCGCGTCCTGGCGGAAGAGCGCCGGCAGCGGACAGACCAGCTGCTCTACTCCCTGCCGGTGTCCACCACAGAGGTGATCCTGGGGAAATACGCGGCGCTGCTGGTGCTGTATCTGGTGCCCCTGGCCATCATTGCCGTCTACCCGCTGGTATTCGCCCAGTTCGGCGACGTGTATCTGCCCACCAGCTACGGCAGCATGTTCGCCTTTTTCCTGCTGGGCGCGGCGCTGCTGGCCGTGGGGATGTTCATTTCCTCCCTGACGGACAACCAGGGCCTGGCCGCCGGCGTGGGGATCGCCGTCATGCTTTTCAACTACTACAGCGTCAGCCTGTCGGAGTATGTGTCCGCGTCCGCGCTGGGCAGCGCGGCGGCGCTGGTGGTCATCAGCTGCATCATCGGGCTGGTTTTGAAGCTCCTGACCGGCAGCGGCAACCTGGGATACTGGACCGGTTTTGCCCTGAGCTTCGCATCCTTTGCGGCGTACCTGCTGGCCCCCGATGCCCTGGAGGGGCTGCTGCCGGAGATCATGAGCGCCCTCTCCCTCTTTGACCGCTTCTACGTCTTTGTGAACGGGGTATTTGATCTCAAGACGGTGGTGTTTGACCTCAGCGTCATCGGCTTTTTCCTGTTCCTCTCTGTGCAGTCCCTGGAGAAGAGGAGGTACAACTGATGCAGAAAAACGCCATGCGCGGCGGGGCCTACTCCGTCGTGATCACCGCCGTGGTGCTGGCGATCCTGGTGGCGGTGAACGTCTTTTTTTCCGCCCTTCCGGCCAGCTCCACGGAGTATGACATCAGCGCCAGCAAGCTATACTCCGTCACCAGCAATACCAGAAGCGTCGTCAGCGCCCTGACCGAGGATGTCACCATCTACTGGATCGTCCAGGCCGGCGAGGAGGACGCAGTGATTGAAAAGCTGCTGGACCGGTATGAGAGCCTGTCGGATCACATCACTGTGGAAAAGCGCAATCCCGACGTCTATCCCACCTTTGCCGAGCAGTACACGGACGGCACGGTCTACAACAACTCCCTGGTGGTGGAGTGCGGTGACCGCAGCCGGTATATCAGCAATACGGATATCTACCTGACGGACGCCTCGCTCTACTCCTACAGCTACAGCACCAGCTTTGACGGCGAGGGCGCCATCACCTCCGCCATCGACTATGTGACGAACCCGGACCAGCCGGTGGTCTACACCCTCACCGGCCACGGGGAGGAGGATCTGCCCGCCACCTTTGCCGACAGCCTGGAAAAGGAGAATATCACGGTGGAGGAGCTCTCCCTTCTGAATACCGACGAGATCCCGGAGGATGCCGCGTGCCTGATCGTGTACGCGCCCCAGAGCGACATCTCAGAGGCCGAGCGGATCCTGCTGGAGGACTATGTGGCAGGCGGCGGAAAGCTGCTGGTCATGGCCGGCCCGGTGGAGGACGCTGACCTCACCAATTTCTACGCCCTGCTGGAGCCCTATGGGATCACGGCGGCGGAGGGAATCGTGGTGGAGGGCGACCGGGAGCACTATGCCTTCTCCACGCCGGCCATCCTCATGCCGGATCTGGCGGACAGCGACATCACCACGCCGCTGGCGGAGGAGGGCTACTATGTCATCCTGCCGCTGGCAGTGGGCCTGGAGATGGGGGAGAACACCACCGGCGCCACGGTCACCAGCCTGCTGACCACCTCAGACGCGGCCTTCAGCAAGCCGGACGGATATGACATGACCTCCTATGAAAAGGAGGACGGGGATCTTGACGGGCCCTTTGCCCTGGCGGTGGACGCCGCGTACAGCAACGGCGGAGAGCTGATCTGGGTCAGCTCCTCAGCCTATCTGGACGATATGTATAACGCCTACAGCTCCGGCGCCAACGTGAACTTCACCATGAACGCTCTCAGCCAGCTGATCGGCGAGAGCGAGGCCATGTCCATCCGGGCCAAATCCCTGAATTACAACTACCTCACCATCAGCGACAGCGTCAGCGGCCTGCTGCAGGTGCTGATGATCGGCGTGATCCCCCTCGCCTTCCTGGGGGCAGGCATCACGGTTGTCGTGCGGAGAAGGAGGCTGCTGAAATGACAAGAAAAGCGCGGCTGCTGCTTCTGACCGGCATACTGGTGGTCACCGTGGGTGCCGCCGTGGGCGTCAGCCTGACGGAGCAGCAGAGAGAGGAGATCCAGGAGAGCGGGGAGGTGGTCTTCCAGCTGCCCGTTGACGACGCCACCGCCCTGTCCTGGACGTACACGAATGAGGAGAGCGGGGAGACATCCCTCTCCTTCCACAGGGATGGCAGCTGGAGCTACGACGAGGATGCAGCCTTCCCCGTGGACGGGGAGAAGGTGCAGGAGCTGCTGGACCAGTTCGCCCAGCTGCGGGCCGCCTTTGTCATCCAGGACGTGACGGACTACGCCCAGTACGGGCTGGAGGACCCGGTCTGCACCATCGGCATCACCGCCGGAGACACGGATTATGAGATCCTGGTGGGCAGCTACAGCGAAATGGACAGCCAGAGATACCTCTCCCTGGGAGACGGGAATGTCTATCTGGTGAACGAGGATCCCATGGATGTCTATGAGGCCACCCTGGACGACTTCCTCCTGAACGACGAGATCCCGGTGTTCACAGATGTGGAATCCGTGTCCTTTACCGGGGCGGAGAACCAGACCGTCCGGCGGGATGAAAACGGGGACTCCTATCGGGAGGAGGACGATTACTACCTGGACGGCCAGCCGCTGGACGGCGACAAGCTGGACGGCTATCTCTCCCACCTGAGCGCCCTGGGGCTCAACAGCTACGCCACCTACAAGGCCGCGGAGGCGGATCTGGAGGAATACGGCCTGGACGACCCGGAGCTGACCGTCGCCGTAACATACACGGATCTGGAAACGGAGGAGGCGGAGACCGTGACGGTCTCGGTTTCCCGCAGCGCCGCGGACCGGGAGACCCCCTGGCAGGACGTGCTGGAGGAGCTGGAGGCGGCGGAGGAGTCCGGTGAATCCGCCTACGGGGACTCTGTCGCCTATCTGCGGGTCGGGGACAGCCCCATCGTCTATGAGATCAGCTATGACACCTTCCGGCAGGTGATGGCCTGCTCCTATGACGACCTGCGCCACAGTCAGGTCCTGCCGGCGGAATTTGAGCATGTGCAGCGCCTTGAGATCTCCCTGGACGGCCAGCAGTACACGCTGACCCGCACCCAGGAGGCGGATGGCGACGAGCCGGCTGTCTGGACCTGGGACGGAGAGGAAATCGAGATCTCCGGCGTGGAGGATGCCCTGACAGCCCTTGAGATCACCCAGTTCACAGCGGACGCGGCAGGCGGGGAGACGGAGATTTCCCTCACCGCCGTGCTGGATCTGGAGGATGAGCCGGAGGTCCGGATCACCCTGTACCGCGCGGACGGCGAGAGCTGCCGCGCCTCTGTGGACGGCGAGAGCATCGGCAGCCTTCCCCGCAGCCAGGTGGTGGACCTGATCGAAGCTGTTCACGCCATCGTACTGAACTGACAGGCGCCATGCGCCGGGGAGCGGCAGGGGCCGCGTCCCGGACGCGCACGGCAAGCGGCATCTTTTCAAAGCCGCGGCAGACCCGGTATTTTGTGCCGGATCTGCCGCGGCTTACGCCGTTCGCGGCCCGCCGGCGGAGCATGGCGGAAGTCCGGCTGGCCGCTTCGGTAAGCGCCTATTCCCGGAAATCTTTCCGCCTGCCTTTTAAGGTTCATTTTGAGAATCCCCTTTATAATGGCAGGCAGCATGGGCCCGGGGCGGAAGATGCGGCCATTTTCCGCGTGGCCGCCCGAGCGAGCACCGGAGGAGGACGATTTTATGCGGGTACTGATCGCAGATGACGAGCCTGAGATGGCCTCCGTCCTGGAGGCGCTGCTGCGCCGGGAGAACTACTCCGTGGACGTGGTCCACGACGGCCAGGACGCCCTGGACTACGGCCTGGCGGACAACTACGACTGCCTGGTGCTGGACATCATGATGCCCAAAAAGGACGGCATCCAGGTGCTGCAGGCCCTGCGGGCCCAGAACGTCTCCACGCCGGTGCTGCTGCTGACCGCCAAGGGCCAGGTGGAGGACCGGATCGCCGGCCTGGACAGCGGCGCGGACGACTATCTGCCCAAGCCCTTCCACAACGGGGAGTTCCTGGCCCGGGTCCGGGCCCTGACCCGCCGGGGGCAGGTGTTCACCCCCAGCGTGCTGGCGGCGGGCAACATCCGGCTGGACTGCTCCACCTTCGAGCTCCGGTGCGGCGGCAGCGCCATCCGGCTGGGCAGCAAGGAATTCCAGATGCTGGAGCTGCTGATGCGCCAGAAGGGGCGGGTGGTCACCACCGAGCAGTTCATGGAGCGGATCTGGGGCTACGACAGCGAGGTGGAGATCAGCGTGGTCTGGGCCTACATCTCCTATCTCCGCCGGAAGCTGGAGGCCGTGGGCGCCGACGTCCGCATCTCCACCCGGCGGGGCTTCGGCTATCTGCTGGAGGAGCTCCCATGATCCGAACGCTGCGGAGAAGATTCATCGCCATCGCCATGCTCTCCCTGCTGGGCACCCTGGCGGTGCTCTGCACAGCCATTGGGGTGGGGACGTATCTATCTACGTCCGACCGGGTGGACCGCGCCATTGACCTTTTGTACGAAAACCGGGGGGAGTTCCCCGCGCCGCCGGAAACCGCGCCGAATCCCTCAGGGGCCTTCGGCTTTCAGGTCACGCCGGAAACCCAGTTTGAAACCCGGTATTTCATCGTGGAGCTGACCGCGCAGCAGGAGGTCCGCTTTGTGGATACGGATCACATCGCGGCCCTGGACCGGCAGACCGTGGTGGAGTATGTCAGCAGCATCCTGCGGGACGGGGACAGCCGCGGCTATGTGGGGCACTACCGCTTCGGGATCTTTCCCGGCGAGGACGGCGGCAGCACCATCATCGGAATGGACTGCTTCGTTCAGATCCAGGGTGTCTACAATATGATCCGCATTACCCTGCTGATGGCCCTGGCCTGCGCCGCCGTCGTCCTTCTGCTTCTGGCGTTCTTTTCCCGCCGGGCCATCCGCCCCTTTGTGGAAAACCTGGAGCGGCAGCGGCAATTCGTGACGGACGCCTCCCATGAGCTGAAGACGCCTCTGTCCATCCTGTCGGCGGATCTGGGGATGCTGGAGAATCCCGGAGAGGAAAACCGCTGGCTGAAGAGCGCCCAGGCCCAGGTCTCCCGGCTGGATCAAATCATCCGGAACCTGGTGGAGCTGGCCCGCACGGAGGAGTCCGTCCGGGTGTCGGCAGTTACGGAGGTCTCCCTCAGCGATGCGGCCTGGGCCTGCGCGGAGGCCTTTCAAACACTGGCGGAGGCGGCGGGGAAGGCCCTGGCCGCGGAGGTCGCCGACGGCATCGAGATCGAGGGCGTGTCCGACGACCTGTTTCGGCTGCTGTCCATCCTGCTGGACAACGCCGTGAAGTACTGCGATGCGGGCGGCACCATCCGCCTGTCCCTGTCCAGACGGGGGCGGTGGGTGGTCCTCACGGTCTCCAATCCCTGCGCCGGGCTGGATCCCGGGCAGCTGCCCCGCTACTTTGACCGCTTTTACCGGGCGGACTCCTCCCGGGCCCGCAGCACCGGCGGCTATGGAATCGGCCTTTCCACGGCCAAGGCCATTGTGACGCGTCATCACGGCCGGATCTTCAACCGCTACGACGGCCATGTGATTTCCTTCACCGCCATGCTGCCGCAGATCCAGCGCAAGGGGCGGTCAAAATAATTGGTCAAAGTGTACGAATTTTTAAAAAGAGGCCGGCCATTTGTCGAATTTGTTCTGAAAAAATAGCAGACTTCAATGATTGTTCACGGATTTTTTCAGCTTGGTTTTAAGTCTGTACGGTATGGTGGGACCACGAAATCTCCTCCTGCCCGAAGCGGTGCGGGAGAGGCAGAAAGGACTGGAACAGTATGCGCAAAGAAGCAAACGAACAGAGGCTGGACGCACCGGTTCCGGCGGAGCCAGCGCCCGCCTCAGCAGCCCCGTCCGGAAGGGATCGCTTCCGCAACGGCTTCCGCAGGCTGCTGAAGGGGAAGCGGCGGAAGTTTCTGGCCCTGCTTCTGGTGGTGGCCATCGCCGGCGGCGCAGTGGTCTGGCGGGGCCGGGGGCAGACGGCCGCCGCCGTCACCGAGTATCAGGAGGCGTCGGTGGAGCGCCGCTCCATCACCAACTCCCTCAGCGCCAGCGGCACGCTGGAGCCGGCGGACTCCTACACCGTCAACACCCTGGTCTCCGGCGAGATCCTCAGCGACACCTTTGAAAAGGGCGACCAGGTGGAGGAGGGGCAGCTGCTCTATACCCTCGATTCCTCCAACGCCAGCAGCAGCCTGACCCAGAGCCAGAACAGCTACTCCCAGGCCCAGAGCTCCTACCAGCAGGCAGTGGACGCCAAGTACCCGGAGGCCGATCTCAGCGGCACTGTCACTGAGGTCTATGTCAACGAAGGGGACAGCGTCAGCGCCGGCACGGAGCTGCTGAAAATCGTGGCGGATGAGAACATCTATGTGGACTTTTCCTTCACCTACGCGGACAGCGACGATTTCTACATCGGCCAGACGGCAACTGTGTTCATCGACGGCTTTGAGGGGACCCTCACCGGCACGGTCACGGCGGTGTCCAGCTCCTCCGCGGCGGTGTCCACCGGTGTCCCCCTGACCACCGTCCGGGTGCGGCTCACCAATCCCGGCCTGGTGACCTCTGACTACACCGCCAGCGCCGTTATCGGCAGCTATTCCAGCTACGGCCAGGCGGCGGTGAAGGTGGGCGCCAGCAGCGTCATCACTTCAGAGGCCTCCGGCAAGGTCACGGGCTTTGACTGGCTGGTGGGCGACAGCATCTCCAGCGGGGACCGGATCTGCACCATCACCGGCGACAGTGTGGACGACTCCATCGAGAGCGCCCGCATCAGCGTCAGCAATGCGGCCACCAGCCTGGAGAGCGCCCAGGAGAACCTGGAGGACTACTCCATCACCGCCCCCATCTCCGGCACCGTGGTCACCAAGACCGCCAAGGCCGGGGACAACATCGAAGGCGGCTCCGACAGCACCCTGTGCGTCATCTACGACCTGAGCTATCTGGAGATGACCATGTCCATCGACGAGCTGGACATCAGCTCCGTGGAGGTGGGCCAGGAGGTCCAGATCACTGCCGACGCCGTGGAGGGCCAGACCTACACCGGCGTGGTGACGGAGGTCTCCGTGGCGGGCACCACCTCCGGCGGCATCACCACCTACCCGGTCACCGTCCGCATTGATGAGACGGACGGCCTGCTGCCGGGCATGAACGTGGATGCGGAGATCGTCATTTCCTCGGCGGACGATGTGCTGGCCATTCCGGCCTCCGCTGTGAACCGGGGCGACACGGTCCTGATCACCGCCGACTCCCCCAGTGCGGCCAACGCCCTGGATCAGGAGGCCCCGGAGGGCTATGTCTATGTGGCGGTGGAGACCGGCGTCAGCGATGACAGCTACATTGAAATTCTCTCCGGCCTGCAGGAGGGTGACACCGTGGCCTATCTCCAGGCCGCATCCTCGTCCTCCTCTGACAACGCCATGATGATGGGCGGCATGGGCGGCGGTATGCCCGGCGGCGGAGGCGGCATGGGCGGCGGTATGCCGGGAGGCTTCTGATGAGCAGTCTGATCGAATTCCGGGAGGTCTGCAAGTACTACCAGATGGGCGACACTACCGTGAAGGCGGCGGACCGCATCTCCTTCCAGATCCAGAAGGGGGAGTTCGTGGCCATCGTGGGCCAGTCCGGCTCCGGCAAGTCCACCTGCATGAACATCATCGGCTGCCTGGACGTGCCCACCTCCGGCACCTACCTCTTGGACGGCCAGGACGTGGGCCAGATGGACAAAAACCAGCTGGCCGCCGTCCGGAATAAAATGCTGGGCTTCATCTTTCAGCAGTACAACCTGCTGCCCAAGCTGACGCTGCAGGAGAACGTGGAGGTGCCGCTGATGTACGCCGGCGTCCCCAAGCCGGAGCGGCACGAGCGTTCCCGGATCGCACTGGAGATGGTGGGCCTGGGGGATAAGCTGAAGCACAAGCCCATGCAGCTCTCCGGCGGCCAGCAGCAGCGGGTGTCCATCGCCCGGGCCCTGGCCGGGGACCCGGCGGTGATCCTGGCTGACGAGCCCACCGGCGCCCTGGACTCCCACACCGGGCGGGAGGTGCTGACCATGCTGCAGCAGCTCCACGCCGCGGGGAACACCGTGGTGCTCATCACCCACGACAACTCCATCGCCGTCCAGGCCCAGCGGATCATCCGGCTGGAGGACGGCCATGTGGTCTACGACGGCGACGCCGACGACCCCCGGGCAGTGGTGACGCCCGGCATGGCAGGAAGGGGGGCGGCGGCCGGATGAATCTGGTGGAGACCTTTCAGATGGCGGTCCAGAACATTTTGGGCAGCAAGATGCGGACCTTCCTCACCATGCTGGGCATCATCATCGGCGTGTGCGCGGTCATCGTCATCGTGGGCCTGGGCAACGGGATGCAGGGCTATATCGAGGACAGCTTCGCCGACATGGGCACCGACTCCCTCACCGTGGCCATTATTGGCCGGGGCTCCTCCCGCACGGTGTCGGAGGAGGAGATGTACCAGCTGGTGGAGGACAACAGCGAGACCTTCAAGCAGATCTCTCCCACCGTCACCATGAGCGGCTCTGTGAAGATCGGCAGCGACACCCTGACCGCCACATCCGTCACCGGCGTCAGCGAGGATTACCTCTCCATCAAGGGATACGAGATCGCCCAGGGACGGGGGCTGCAGTACACGGACATAACAAAGCGGAGCCGGGTCTGTGTGGTGGGCCAGTATCTGAACCAGTATTCTTACGGCGGCAACGCCGTAGGCCAGACGCTGCGGATCAACGGCAACGCCTTCACCATCGTGGGGGTCATGGCTATGGAGGGCTCAGAGCTGGAGGAGGGCGGCACCGACGACTGTGTGTTCGTCCCCTACTCCACCGCAGCCCGCCTCAGCTTCACCGGCACTGTCAGCAGCTACACCATCACCGTCCAGGACACGGACCAGATCGCAGAGGCCAAGACCACCCTGGAGAACGCCCTCTACCAGATCTTTGAGGACGATGACGCCTACACCGTTGGGAGCATGGCGGAAATGGTGGAGGAGATGAACTCCATGGTGAACATGGTCATCTACATCCTGGCGGGCA
>CAMMCS010000023.1 GCA_946494635.1 uncultured Oscillibacter sp.
GGGTGATCAGCACGCTGTCCAGCGCCAGGGGGCCCACGGCGTCCGGCGTCATGGCCGCATTGCCCAGGCCCACCACCAGGGCGGAGCCCTCCGCCGGCAGCAGGGCCTTCAGCTCCGTGCCCACGGCCCGGACCGCCCGCTCGAAAAAATCCGCCTTCCGCTGCCAGAAGGTGGTGAGGTCAATGGTGAAATAGCTGCCCTGGGGCTTCCCCAGGGCCTCCTCGCCCCGGTGGTCCAGGATGTCCACCCGGGTGACGGGGTATCCCTCCAGCTTGCTCTTGGTCGCCTTCACCCCCATGAGGCGGGTGGTCCGCTCCGCGGACTCCTGCCAGAGCTCCCGGGCCTCCAGGGCCAGGTCGGTACGTTTCATGAACAATGCGAACCGCCTCCCAAACACAAAATCTAGTGGTCTGCTCCCTAGGTTTTGCGGTAGGCGGCACGATATACAATTTTAGCCCGAAAAATATAAAAAAAGGCTTGCTTTTTGCGCCGTTCCCTGTTAAAATATCATTCTGCATGGTGGGAACTGGTTCCCACAGTCAAATTTTCTGCCTAAGGAGGTGTTTGGTTTGCCGAATATCAAGTCTGCCAAGAAGCGCGTTCTGATCGCCGAAGTGCGCAACGCCCGCAACAAGGCCGCGAAGTCCGAACTGAAGACCGCCATCAAGAAGTTCGAGGCTGCTGCCGCAGAAGGCAATCGCACCGAGGCCGATGGCGCTTACAAGGTTGCAGTGAAGAAAGTCGATCAGGCTGTTGCCAAGGGCGTTCTGCACAAGAACACGGCCGCTCATCGCAAGAGCGCCATGACCCTGAAGCTCAACAAGATCGGCTGAGCAGATCGGACTGAAAGGACATCCGCAGGGATGTCCTTTTTTGTTTCTGTGGACGGAGGGGTTTTCCCAAATCTGGCCCTTTTCTTTTCCGCAGGGCGTGCTATAATCGTCCGTAGAATCCAACTTTTCGCACGAGGTGACAGCCATGCCCCTGTTTGACACCCACGCCCATTACAACGACAACGCCTTCAACCGGGACCGGGAGTCCCTTTTGGACGCACTGCCCGATGCCGGGGTGGGGGCGGTGGTGATCCCCGGGGTGGATGTGGAGAGCTCCCGCTCTGCCCTGGCGCTGGCGGAGGGCCGCCCCTGGCTGTTCGCCGCCGTGGGCTTCCACCCGGAGGACTGCGCCGGCTGCACGGACGGGGACTTTGACACCATCCGGGACCTGTGCCGCCGGGAGAAGGTGGTGGCCATCGGGGAGATCGGCCTGGACTACTACTGGGCGGAGAACCCGCCCAAGGAGTTCCAGCAGATGGTGTTCCGCCGTCAGCTCCAGATGGCGGCGGAGCTGGGCCTGCCGGTGATCGTCCACGACCGGGAGGCCCACGGGGACTGCCTGGAGATCGTCAAGGAGTTCCCCGGCGTCCGGGGGGTGTTCCACTGCTTCTCCGGCAGCCCGGAGATGGCGGAGGAGCTGCTGAAGCGGGGCTGGTACCTGGGCTTTGACGGGCCTGTCACCTACAAGAACGCCCGCCGGGCGCCGGAGGTGGCGGCTGTGACGCCCCTGGACCGGATCGTGGTGGAGACGGACGCCCCCTATATGAGCCCGGTGCCCAACCGGGGCAGGCGGAACGACAGCCGGAATCTCCCCTACATTGTGGAAAAGCTGGCGGAGTGGAAGGGCGTAACGCCGGAGGAGATGACCGAGATCACCTGGCAGAACGGCCTGCGGCTGTTCGGGCTGGAGGGGAAGGTATGAGACGCCTGCTGCCCGCGGTCCTGGCCTGCCTGCTGCTGGCGGGCTGTGGCAGAACAGATGAGCCCCCGGAAAGCGCCGCTTCGGAAACAATTCCACAGGAGCCCGCGGACGCCCTGCCGGAGACCGCCCCGGCGGACCCCATCTCCGCCCCCGCTGTGGTGACGGAGGGACGGGTGCCGGAGAAAGACTATGAACTGCCCTCTGCATCTACGGAGTTGGGAGACTGGAATCAGGAAGAAGAGCCTCTGGCCCTGCTGGCCCGGACAGAGGATGTGGCGCTTTATGGCATCGCCGGCGAAAAAGACCGCATCCTGCTGTGCTGGGGGGATATTGAGGCCGAGTTTCCCTGGTCTTATCGGACGCCCCGGGCCATTCCGCCGCAGTGCTGGCAAATAGATGTAGATGGCGACGGCACTGAGGATGCAGTAGTCGTATGTTATTGCGAAGCGGTACTGAGGTCTCTGTGGAACAACTCCACATTGTGAAAAAAAGCAGCGATGGAACTCTGGTGGATGCTTGCTTTCCCGATGAATTGTGGAAAGAACGGCTTTCCAGTCAACTCTCTATTTCCATAACAAGCAGCCAGACCTTTGCCATTCTGGGAAGGGAACTGGTGGATTTTTCTGACTCGATATTGGAGCTGGATCTTTCAACAATCACCGGAATAGATACTGGAAATACAGCCAATTTTGAAATCCAGCCTGACAGCAAACTATCCTTTCATGGGAACGCGCGGTTAATGGCGGAAGGGTACGCTGTCGGATGGCCAGTGGCGGATATTACCGCTGCCATCTCCTACAAAAACGGCATTTTCACGCTGTCGAACTTTCATCTGGACAGTCTATCTTGATCACACAAGGAGCGATTTTTATGGAAAAAGGCTTTACCATCACCTATGAATACGGGGACAACCTGTATGTGAACCCCACCAACCGGTGCAACTTCAACTGCGAGTTCTGCCTGCGGCACAACCAGAGCTCCGGCGGCAGCATCTACACCCACAACCTGTGGCTGGAGCGGGAGCCCACCAAGGAGGAGATCCTTTCCTCCATCGAGAGCTGGGACCTCTCCCAGTACAAGCAGCTGGTGTTCGTGGGCTTCGGCGAGCCCACCTACCGGTTCGACGACATCTGCTGGGTCATCGACCAGATGAAGGCCCACGGCACCAAGATCTTCACCCGGATGGACACCAACGGCACCGGCAGCCTCATCAACGGCCGGGACATCGCCCCGGAGTTTGCCGGCCGGTTCGACATGGTGTCCGTGTCCCTGAACACCGACACGGCGGAGAAATACAACGCCCTGTGCCATCCCCAGCAGGAAAATGCCTACCAGGCCATGAAGGACTTCACCAAGGCGGTTCGCAAATATGTGCCCACGGTGATGATGACAGTGGTGGACACCATCCCCAAAGAGGAGATCGAGAACTGCCGGAAGATCTGCGAGGAGGAGATCGGCGCCACCTACCGGGTGCGGGAATACATCGCGGACTGAGAAAAGCCTCGCAGAGTTCCGCCGCCCGGTGGCGGCGGAAGCGCATAAAATCGTTTTTCCCGGCGGCATGTACGTCGGGAAAAACACATTGCGCGGAGCGAGCGTCGAATCGTCCGCCGGCGGCGGACGACCGAGGCGCAGAGCGCAGCGAAGATCCCCTGTCAAAAAGAGACGCCTGACGGCGTCTCTTTTTGAGTCGTTTTATGTATGGAACACCACAGATTTTACGATAATGCTGACGCCGCCCAGCAGGAAGAGGACGATGGCCCCCTTCTGGAGCTTGTGTTCCTCCATCCGGGGCCCCAGCCAGGCGGCCAGCGCCATGGCCAGCACCGCCGCCGGAAGGGAGGCCAGCCCAAACAGCAGCACCTCCCGCGTCAGCAGGCCGGTGACGGCGTAAGTCACAAGGCGCACGGCGTTCTCCCCGAAAAACAGAAAACACATGCTGCCCTTGAACTCGTTGTAATCCTTCGCCGTCCGCTGCAGATAGGCCACAATGAACATGTTGATTCCAAAGAGGCCCGCGGAAATGCCGGAAAAACCGGATACCACCAGCCGCAGCCAGGGCCGGTCCTTCCGGTCCGGCCGGAGGGGCCGGAGATTCCGGGTGGCCATCTCCAGGCCCAGAAACACCACGATGACGCCCAGCACCGTCTTGATGACCCACGGAAGGGAAAACCGCAGCAGCAGCGTGCCCGGAACGATCCCCAGCACATTGACCGCCAGCAGCGGCAGGATCCGCCGCCACTGGAAGCTGTGCCGGTTCCTCCAGGTGATCCAGGCGTTTACCGGCGTATCCAGCAGCAGTGTGCCCGGGGTGATCACCACATTGTCCAGGCCCAGGGACAGAATGGGCGCAGAGATCAGGGGATTGCCGAAGCCAATCAGACCCTTGACCGTGTAGGCCAGCAGCTGGGCTGAAAAAATAAACAGGGCCGTTGAAACCGTCATATGCAGGACCTCCTTGTTTTCCACCCTTTCATATACCACACTTTTGGGGAAAAGGGAAGAGCTTTTGAGCGGGGAGAAAAGTTAGGAGTTAGGAATTAGGAATTGATGTGTTCCGCCGCAGGCGGAACGATTCAAATTCGTCCGGCTCCGCCGGACACCAAAATTCCTCATTCCTAATTTCTCATTGATCCCGCGGTCTTGGGGCAAGTAAAATTTTTCTTGACATTCCGCCAAAATCCGGTATAATAATATGGCTTGCAGTCTGCAGGCATATCCTTGCTCCCGCCGTGAGCGGGGGCCATTTGTCCAGAAGGAGGTGCAAATATGGCAAAGGTTTCTGCCAATTATGAGGTCGTGTATATCATCGACCCTGCACAGGGTGAGGAGAACACCGCCGCGCTGGTGGCCAAGTTCAAGACCCTGGCTGAGCAGAATGGTTCCGCTGTGGAAGTGGAAGAGTGGGGCAGCCGCAAGCTGGCTTATCCCATCAACTACAAGACCGAGGGCTATTACGTCCTGATGAGCTTCACCAGCGATCCTTCCTTCCCGAAGGAGCTGGACCGCGTTCTGCGGATTACCGACGGCATCATGCGTTCCCTGATCGTCTGCAAGGACGCTTGAGGAGGCGGCCGCCATGCTCAACAAGATCATCATTATGGGTCGTCTGACCCGGGATCCTGAGCTGCGCCGCACGGGAAGCGGCACCGCCGTCACGTCCTTCTCCCTGGCTGTGGACCGGGACTTCAAGTCCCAGAGCGGCGAGAAGGAGACGGATTTCATCGACGTGGTGGCCTGGCGCAGCACCGCGGAGTTCGTCAGCAAGTACTTCACCAAGGGCCGCATGGCCGTGGTGGAGGGCCGGCTGCAGATCCGCGACTGGACGGACAAGGACGGCGGCAAGCGCAGAAGCGCCGAGGTCGTGGCCGACAACGTCTATTTCGGGGATTCCAAACGGGACGGCGCCGGGGATTTCGGCGGCGCGCCCGCTTCCTACAGCGCCCCCATGGGCGGCGGCCGCAGCGCCGCGCCGATGGGCGGACAATCCGACTTCGCCGAGATCGGCGAGGAGGACGGCGAACTGCCGTTCTGACTTTTGATAAAGGAGGAACCATTTCATGGCTTTTGATCGTGAAGCGAGACCCGCTCGCCCCAACCGCGGCAAGCGCCGCAAGGTCTGCCAGTTCTGCGCGGACAAGTGCGAGCATATCGATTACAAAGACGCCGCCAAGCTGCGCCGCTTTGTCTCTGAGCGTTCCAAGATCCTGCCCCGCCGGACCACCGGCACCTGCGCCATGCATCAGCGTCAGCTGACTGAGGCCATCAAGCGTGCCCGGCAGATTGCTCTTCTGCCCTATGTGACCGACTGAAGCAGCCTGTTCCGCGTACAAGCCCCCGTCCTGTGGACGGGGGCTTGTTTTCACGACAGGTGGAACGGGCCTGCTTTTTCCTGCTTGGGGGCTGCTTTTCCGGGATCTTTTCCTTGCCTTTCCCCCTTCGCCATGCTACCATAGACAACAGTTCTTCCAGTGGAAAGGAGGATGTCCCATGGTGCTTCTGCTGCTTAAACAGATTTCCCAGCTCTTCCTCTGCATCATCCTGGGCTGGCTGCTGGTCCGCCTGCGTCTGGTAAAGTCCGCGGACAGCCGGGTGCTCTCTGTGGTGTGCATGTATCTGGTTCTCCCCTGCGTGGTGGTATCCGCCTTTCAGATCCCCCGCACGCCGGAGCTGCTCCAGGGCCTGGCCCTCTCTCTGGGCGCCGCCATCGGCATCCATGTCTTTCTGTTCCTGGCTGTGGCCCTGCTGCGCCGCCCCCTGGGGCTGACGCCGGTGGAGCGGGCCTCCGTCATCTATTCCAACTGCGGCAACCTGATCATCCCCCTGGTGAACGCCACACTGGGTCCGGAATGGGTGATCTTCTCCAGCATGTACCAGCTGGTGCAGCAGTTCCCACTGTGGAGCCACTGCCGGATCCTGCTCAGCGGAAGCCGGTCCGTGTCCATGAAAACGATCCTGCTGAATGTAAACATCATTTCCGTCCTTGTGGGGTCTGCGCTGTTCCTGCTGGACATCTCCCTGCCCGGGGTGATCCAGGGCACCATGGAGTCCATCGGAGCCATGGTGGGGCCCATCAGCATGATCATCGCCGGGATGCTGATGGGCGGTCAGGATCTGAAGCGGGCCTTCCTGATCCCCAGCGTTTGGAAGGTGGCCGCCCTGCGGCTGATCGTCATGCCGCTGGCGATTCTCTCCATTCTGAAGTACACCGGCCTCGCCTCCCTGGTCCCTGACGGATCCTCCATCCTGCTGATCAGCCTGCTGGCCGCCAGCGCTCCGTCCGCCTCCAACGTCACCCAGATCGCCCAGGTCTATGGACGGGACGGGGAGTCCGCCTGCGCCATCAATGTGATTACAACCCTTCTGTGCATCGCCACCATGCCCCTGATGGTGCTGCTGTACCAGCTGTGAGCTGCTTCCCGCTCAAATCCCTATCATAGGAACAGGGCCGCCCGTCGGGCGGCCCTGCTGTTTTCAGATATGCTGCGGTGCTTTACCGCTCCTCCACGTCCTTGAGGCGGTCCAGGTACGGGCTGGCGGTGGTGCTCTTCTCCGTCGCCTGGTTCTTGAAATTCTCCACGCTGGCGGCAGCCTGCTTTACCGGCTGGATGGTTCCCGCGCCTGCCACGCAGCCGCCGGGGCAGGCCATGCCCTCCAGCAGATAGCCGTTGCGCTTGCCGGCCTTGGCCATCATCAGCATCTTCCGGCACTCCCGCAGGCCGTCGCCGTACTCGATCTGCACCTCCCGGCTGGGATCGATGTGCTTGATGGCCTCCACCACAGCGGCGGCCACGCCGCCGCCCACAGCAAAGCCGCGGCCCATGGCCGTGCCCTCGTCCATGCCGTCGTCCGGGTCCGCCTCAATGGTCTTGAAGTCGATCTCCTTGGCGTCGAACATGCCCTGGAGCTCCTCAAAGGTCAGCACATAGTCCACATCGGAGCGGACAGATTTCCGGTTGGCCTCCAGCTTCTTGGCGGCGCAGGGGCCGATGAAGCAGATCCTGGCATCGGGATGGTCCTTCTTCACCATACGGGCGGTGATGACCATGGGGGTCAGGGCCATGGAGATGCAATCCTTAAACTCCGGGAACAGCTTTTTGGCCATAACGGACCAGGCGGGGCAGCAGCTGGTGCCCATGAAGGGCAGCTTCTCCGGGACCTCCTCCAGGAAATCCTTGGCCTCCTCCACAGTACACAGGTCCGCGCCGATGGCCACCTCCACCACATCGTCAAAGCCCAGGACGCGCATGGCGGCCTTCAGCTTGGACGGCGTGGCGTCCTTTCCAAACTGGCCCACAAAGGCGGGCGCCACGCAGGCGATGACCTGGGCGCCGCGGTTCATGGCATTGATCACCTGGAAAATCTGGCTCTTGTCCGCAATGGCGGCAAAGGGGCAGTTCACCAGGCACATGCCGCAGGAAACACATTTGTCATAGTCGATCTTGGCCCGGCCCAGCTCGTCGGAGCCGATGGCGTCCATGCCGCAGGCCGCGGCGCAGGGCCGCTCGATTTTGGAAATGGCGTGATAGGGGCACTGGTTGAAGCACCGCCCGCATTTGATGCACTTGTCCTGATCAATGTGGCAGTGCTTGTCCTTGTCCAGATAGATGGCGTCCTTGGGACAGACATTCATGCAGGGATGGGACAGGCAGCCCTGGCAGCTGTCCGTAATACGGATCTGTTTCGGGGGGCAGGCGTTGCAGGCAAAGGGGATGATGTTGACCAGAGGCTCTTTGAAGTACTTCTGGTCCGTGTACGCCGCCTGGATGTCGTGGGAGAGGGGCATCTGCTTCTCCGCCGTCTGCAGGTCCATCCCCAGGGCCAGGCGAATCCGTTCCTGAATAATGGCCCGCTCCAGAAACACGTCATGGCGGTGGTGGGCCACCTCGCCCTGGATCAGGGTGTAGGGGATCGCGTCCACCCGGCTGAGGTCTCCGCCCTCATAGGCCAGGCGGGCCACCTCTGTAAATACGTTGCGGCGAATGTCGTCCACCGCGCTGTGTACGCCTCTCATTCGTTTTCCTCCCTAGCGCGCCGGGCAGTCGCATTCTGATCCCGGCGTTTCGTTTTTTCGGTCCTCGCAGACCGGGATATTATTATACCGGAATCCGCCTCTTTTGACAAGGATAACTCCTGAAAGTTGCTGAATTGCCCGGATCTTTCACAAAATTTTAACAAATCCGGCGTCAGACGGCCCCACCAACGGCTTTTTGCCCCCTCCGCCGCAGAATGGGCCGCGCGGCGGAAGGCGCCTGAAGAGGAGCGCCTTCCGCCGCGCGGCAGAGAGAGGAAATGAAAAATGAAAAAAGAGAGGGCTGCGATCATCCTCAACTGAGGATGTCTGTATCATACCCCGAAAACTTAAAAAGAACCTTTAAAAAGTTTGAACAGTTTGTGAAATCCCGTTCATTTTTTTGGAAGAAGCCTTCCTCCGGACCGCCTTTCAGCTCCGTTTCAGCTTCCTTTTTTATACTGGCCTCCATCAGGCCCCGGCAGGCAGCCGGGGCGCGGCTCTCTTTTGAGGGAGCGCGGAGCTCCCATCGGAACCGGGAACCCGCCGGGCGCATCCTTTTCCGGCAGGGCCTGGTGGTGAGGCATCAGGCCTCCCACTCCGCCTTGTGTTCCTCCCACCACGCCGGGAACGCCGGGTCTTTGGGGGAGAGGGTGGGGGCGAGATGACTAATATCAGTTAAAAGTGTTTTCCCGTCGTCTTGAAGCGTAAACGGTGTGATATCACCATTTGCCATACCCAACTCATACAGCTTAAATAATACTTCGACATAGGCTGTCCACTTTTCCTGATATGCCAATATTCCATACTCTAACGGCATGAGTCTGTCCCTGTTGTGGACACCCTTCAGCTGTCCTAACAGATAGGAGATATTTTTCAAGTTTTCAGAACGGCGCTGAGCGTCAAATACAATTAAAGCGGAGTCTTTTCCAGACAACCCTTTCTGTAAAATCTGGGCGTAATTCTTTTTGCCGTGCCCCCGTTCCGCTTCTGTTTCCAGGCACCGGTTGAAGATGGCCTGAACATTGGCCTCGTTGAGTTCCTGCGGCTTGAATTTAATTTCTTCTTCAGTGATCGCTTTTAATTCATCAGCCAATCCTAAATCATCAAATATTCCCACAACACAAGCCCCCTGCCGCGCCTTCAGCGGCGCCAAATGTTTGTTGTTTTCCCTATCATACAATACCGGCCTGCCCTTTGCAAGGCCGGCGGCGGGGATTTTCCAGGTTTCGTCAAACCGCCGGCGTTTGGGCCATCACAACCGATCCTGAAAATGGCCGCCCGCAGGAACCCTTTGACATTGCGGACATCATCGGGTACGATAGGAGGGAGTACGATAGGAGCGGCGGCGGCCGGGCGGCAGGCTTCGCCCGCAGGATTCGCTGGCCCCTGCCGGCGGCCGGCCCCTTTCCGGGCGAAGTTCCCGGGCCGCCGGCGCCGTCCGCCCGACGGCATACGGCCCGGATACACCGCTGGCGGCGGGCCCGGGGGCAGCTCCTCCGGCTCCATTCCGCCGGCGGACTGCGGGAGCTGCCGCTCATTCCGGTACTTCCGGCGATCCTCCCACGGGCGGCCCTGTCCGCCGGCTGCGCCGGAGAAAATTGTGACAAAGGAAGTGCATCCCATGCATCTGCAAAAAAAGACGCTTTTCCTCCTTGCGGGGATTCTGGCGGTCCTGGTGATCGCCCTTGCGGCAACTCTGTCCTCCAGGCAGTCCGGAACCGAGGCCCCCGCAGAGGCCGAGGGCCAGGCCCTCGGCACCGGCAGCCCGGAGACGGAGGCGGTTTTTTCCGCCCTCACCTATGACAACGGCTCCGCCACCTTCTCCTTCCACCTGGACGAGAGCGGGAAGTGGGTCTGGAGCGACGATCCGGAGTTTCCCCTGGACGACTCCCACGTCCAGGCCATTCTGGCGCTGCTGACAGACCTGCATCCCCAGCAGACCATCACCGACGGCGAATCCCCGGAGGCCTACGGCCTGGACGAGCCCTTCGCCACCCTCACGGCCACCCGGTCCGACGGCAGCACGCTGACCATCGCCCTGGGCAACACCACCACCGACGGCAACAGCTACTACATGCTGAAGGACGGCCAGGAGAGCCCCGTGTATATCATCTCCGACCAGCTGTACACCTATATGTCGGAGACCATCTATGACATGTGCGACCTGCCGGACCTGCCGGAGCTGACGGCGGAAAATATCCGCTCTGTCAGCATTGAGGGCGCCTCCAGCACGCTGCTGCGTTCCATCGTCCCGGAAGACGCGGAAGCGGACATGGCCGCCGTCACCTGGGCCGCCGGAGGCGAAGATGTCACGGGCCTGGAGGGCACCTCCCTGCTGCTGGAGGATCTGACGTCCCTGCACATTACCCGGTGCGTGGACTACAAGCCCTCTGACGAGGCGGCGGAGCTGTGCGGCTTCACGTCGCCCCGGGCGTCGGTCTCCATCATCTACACCTCAGAAACCGGCGCGGAGGGGACCCTGTCCTTCACGCTGGGAACCGGCAGTCTGGACGGTGCCGGCTGCTATTTGCGGCTGGAGGGCGACACCACCATCTATCAGGTGGATGCGGCCTCTGTGGACGCCCTTCTGACAACGGCGGAAAGCGGCCTTCCGGGCGCCGCCCCGGCAGAGGAGGCGCCTTAATCGCACCCGCCCCCCCGGCACAGCGCCGGGGACGGAGGCTTTCACCTGACCATTCCGCCGGGAATCCGGCGGCAAAAAAATACGGAGGTGATCCCATGCGCGCACTGGTGGTAGAGGACGAGGTCCGCCTGGCCGCCACGCTCCAGGACCTGCTGGAGATGAACGGCTGCACCACGGACGTCTGCCACGATGGAGAGGCCGGACTGGACAACGCCCTGTCGGCCATTTACGATGTGATTCTGCTGGACGTCATGCTGCCGAAGCTGGATGGCTTTACCGTTCTGCGCCGGCTGCGGGCAGAGGGCAACACCACCCCGGTGCTGATGCTGACTGCCCGGTCTGATCTGTCGGACCGGGTGCAGGGACTGGACTGCGGTGCGGACTACTATCTGACCAAGCCCTTTGAACCCAGGGAGCTGCTGGCCTGCGTCCGGGCGCTGACCCGCCGCCAGCCGGAGCTTCGGCCCTCTGACGGGCTTGTCTGCGGGGATCTGCGGCTGGAGGCGGAGACCTTCACGCTTTTCTGCGGCGGCCGCTCCGTCCGGCTGAGCCGGAAGGAATACGACCTGATGGAGGCCCTGATGCGCAATCAGAAAATGGTCCTCACCAAGGAGAAGCTGCTGCTGAAGGTGTGGGGGTATGAATCCGACGCGGAGGACAACAACGTGGAGGTCTATATCTCCTTCCTCCGCAAGAAGCTGGAGCACCTTCACTCCCAGGTGAAGATCCGTACCATCCGGATGGTTGGTTACTGCCTGGAGCCGCCGGAGGCGGAGCCGTCCGCCCAGTAGGCGCTTCCGGCCTGGGAAGGCCCCCCGGCTGAAGGCGCCGCGCAAATAAAATCCGCGGGGTCTGCCGGGACATGGCGCGCAAGGCGCTTTTCCGGCAGGCTCTTTAAAAAGAGTTGGAGATGGATTCCATGATCCGAAAGCTTCAGATCAAATTTGTGGCCATGTGCATGCTGCTGGTGACCGCGGTGATGGCGGTGGTGTTTCTGGCCGTCTTTTTCTCCGCCAAGCAGAATATTGAGGCCATCAGCCAGGACGTTCTCCAGCGCGTCATTCGGGAGGATTCCTCCGGCGGGCGGCCGGGCCTGGATCTCAACCCCGGCGGGGAAGACGTCCAGCTGCCCTATTTTACCGTCAGCATTGTGGACTTCAACGGCATTTACACTGCCTACGTCACCAGCGGTACCTACAAAAACCTGCAGGATACGGATACCCTGCAGAATATTGTGGCCGAGTGCCTCCGCCAGCAGCAGGGAGAGGGCACCATCCGCAGCTACAGCCTGCGGTATCTGCGGCAGGACTATGGGCTCTATCAGCGGGTCGCCTTTGTGGACATGTCCATGGAGCAGGCCACCCTGCGGGAGAGCATGCGCTCCTACCTCCAGATCGGGGCGGTGACGCTGGTGCTGCTGCTGGGGGTGTCCATCCTGCTTGCCCGGCGGGCCACGGCGCCGGTGGAGCGGGCCTGGCGGCAGCAGCGCCAGTTCCTCTCTGACGCCTCCCACGAGCTGAAAACACCGCTGACCGTGATTCTCTCCAACGCAGAGATGCTGGAGGCCGCCCCGCTGGAGGGGCGCCCCGCCCGCTGGGCGGACAACATCCGCACGGAGGCGGGACAGATGAAGTCCCTGGTGGAGCAGATGCTGGCCCTGGCCCGGGCGGACAACGCGGATGCCCCGCCGACGCCGCTGACGGAGCTCTCCCTCTCAGACCTGGCCATGGACTGTGTCCTGGCCTTCGAGCCGGTGGCCTTTGAGGCCGGCAAGCCCTTGGAGAGCGACATCGCCCCGGATGTGACGGTGCTTGGGGACGCGGAGAAGCTGCGGCGGCTGATCAGTGTGCTGCTGGACAATGCCATCAAATACGGCCGGGACGGCGGGACCATCAGCCTGACCCTGCGGCGGACGGAGCGGCAGGCCCGCCTGCTGGTCTCCAACCCCGGGGATCCCATCCCGCCGGACCAGCTGGGCCGTCTGTTCGAGCGGTTTTATCGGGCGGACGCCTCCCGGGGGCAGCAGTCCGGCTTCGGCCTGGGACTGCCCATCGCCGCCGCCATCGCGTCGGAACACAAGGGCTCCCTGAAGGCGGAGAGCGACCAGACCTCCACCCGTTTCCTCTTTACCATGCCGCTGAAAAAATAACGCAGAGGCTCTCCCAGGGGGGAGAGCCTCTGCGTTATCTGCCATAGTCAAAGGAACCAATCGGGATGGGAGGACAGCGCCCGCTTGAATTCCAGGAAGCTTTCGCAGACCGCCACGTCCCGGCTGCCGGCCCGCTCCACATAGGTGGGGCTGGCGATCTGCGCCAGATGGACGGATCCCGCACCCAGCGGGCAGGCGACCCGATATTCCGACTCCCCGGGGCCTGCCAGGATCACACCCCACAGAACACCGGTAAAAATCCTGTGGGTCGCCTTCTTTCCATTGGAGAGGTGTGTTCCGTCCGCTGGACCGTCGGCCCGCTCCAGGGGGATTTCCACGGACACGGCCTCTGAGATCTCCAGATCCCCCACCAGCTCCCCTGGGGAGATCTCCACCAATCCAGAGAGATTGCCGGACAGGGAGACCCCAGGCGGAACCTCCCAGAAGCTGGCCCCTTTGAGGGGGCCGAAGGGTTTTGCCGCCGTATAGGCGGGGGGATCGCCGCTTTCCCCCTCCCCATCCTGGTTCCAGGCCGCCGCAGTCAGATCCGTTACCAGCTGGGAAAGCCGCGCAAAGGAATCCGTCCCGTACGAATCCATGGCCGCTCGGGCCAGGATCTCACGGGTCTGCTCCGTGTAGTCCCGGATCTCTGTCCCACAGGCCGCCTCAATGCCGCGGATTTCCTCTTCATACGCCTGAAAGATCTCCCCGGCGGTCTCCGGGGCCAGCAGGGTCTCCGGGTCCTGCCGGGCAGGCGTGCAGCCCAGGCAGCTGATCCCGATGAGGATTGCCGCCGCAAACGCGGCCCATCTCTTTTTCATCTGTTCCCCTCCCGCTGTTCTGCGTGCTCCCGCCGTTGCCGGCCCCGGTTCAACCCGATCTCTCCCCTTTATTTTATTTGTCTCCCCCGGAAAAGTAAAGCACCCCTGTATAACATATGGGAAACCGCAGGTTGCGCGGCAGGGCCTCATGGCACAAGCGCCTCTGTCCCTTTGGGACAGAGGCGCTTTTCCGCCGCGGTGGGCTCACTTGTTCCGCTCCATCAGAAAATCCGCCATCTGTCGGGCGAAAATCCTGCCCGCCAGGGCGGCCTCTTCCGGGGAGTTTCCCGCGGCGCCCACCTCCACCAGCAGCGATCCGGTGGTGGCGTGCTGGTTGTAGCGGGAATTCCGCAGCAGAAGGGGCCGCATCAGGGTGGGGTAGTCCTCCAGGATGTCGTTCTGCAGGGCCACCGCCAGCTTCAGGTTCTCCATCCAGTCAGGGTGGGGCAGGCCGCTGCCGTCGCTGCCCATTACCAGCGTCATCTGGGCGGCGGCGCCCACTCCGTCGATTTGGGATATCACCTTGTACTGATTCCCCGCCTCGTCCGCGATGGCGTCCCGGTGGACGTCCAGAATGAACCGGAGAGAGGGGTACTCCGCCAGATATGTCTCAATGGCGGACAGTGCGTTGTTATAGGCGTCGTTGTATGAGGTATAATCATACAGCGTCCGGTCGTGAAGGACGGAGATCCCCGCCTCTGTGAACACCTCCGCCATCTCGTCGCCCACGCCCACCACGTTGTAGCGGGAATCGGTGGTGCGGTAGTTGCCGGACCAGACAACATCCGTCCCCGGGGGCGGGGTATACGCCTCGCTGCCATGGGTGTGGAGAATCAGGATCTGGGGCTCGTCGTCCGTCAGCGTGGCGTCGAACGCCGCCGTCAGCTCCGAGACCGCAAGGGCATGGTCTGTGGAGTTGGAGATGTATGTCCGGCCGCAGACGGTGTAGCCGCTGGGATCCGTGGGCACCAGGGTCCGGGCTTCCACGCCGTTGTCCGTCGCCTCTCCGGTCTCCAGGGGCGTCTCCTCCACCGGCTCAGTCACCATTTCCTCCCGGCCGCCGGGGCCGTTCTCCTCCGTCCGCTCCGTGGACCACAGCTCCGCTACCGTCTGCCGGACGGAGAGCAGCAGGGGAGACTGTCCCAGGGTCATCACCGCGGCGGGGGAGAGGCCGTCCGCAGGCCACAGATCCCCCAGCTCCCATCGGAGGGCCGCCAGGGGAGACGCCTCCCGCAGGGCAGCCCATGCGGCCGAGGCCGTCTCGCTGCCGGCGGTGACCGCCGCGGCCCAGAGGGTTCCCGCCGCCAGGCCCGCCGCCCCCAGACGGCGTGTCAGCCGCCGCAGGCCGCCATGTGTGCCTCGTCTCATATCCGCTCACCTCTGGGACAACCTTATGCGCCGGGAGAGGCTGATATGCCGTAAAAAAGCGGGAACGGCCACGCCGTTCCCGCTTTCAGTCATTTCTCCGCCGCCTTCTGGTCCATCAGGGTCTTGTCCACACAGAAGAAGGTGAACTCCCCCGTGGCCAGCAGCTTCCCGTCCTCGCCGGTGATGTCCACCGCCGTGAGGACCGTGGATCTGCCCCGGTGCCGCACCCAGGCGGTGGCCCGGACAGTACCCCTGGCCTGGTTGCGCAGAAAGTGGAGGGAGCTGGTCTGGGTCACATAGGATCTCCCGTCCGTGTGGGCCGCTGTGCCGGTGGCGTTGTCCGCCATGGTGTAAATGGCCCCGCCGTGCACAAGGCCGTAGGGATTGCGGCTCTCCGGCCGGATATCCAGCCGGAATACCGCCCTGTCTTTTTCCACAGATTCCAACGCAATGTGGTTGTAAATCATAAAGGCGTTTTTCTTGATCCGCTCCTGGGTCTGCTCCAACAGGCTCTTCTGAGATTCTGCCATAGGCTGTTTCCTTTCTGTTTTGCACAAGTTGTCTTTATTTTATCGGATGGCGGAAATTTGTCAAGAGAGCGAAAGATATGTTCCTCCGGAGGCGGAACGATTTGAATTCGTCCGGCTTCGCCGGACACCACAACTCCTAATTCCTAACTCCTAACTGCTCTTCACTCTCAACTCTCAGCTCTTCACTCTAAAAAAGAGGCGCTCTCGCGCCTCTTTTCCTTTATTTCAGCGTCTCCAGCTCCGCCATCCACAGGGCAGCGGACGCGTCGCTGGGCATCCGCCAGTCGCCGCGGGGGGAGAGGGCCACGGTTCCCACCTTGGGGCCGTCCGGCAGGCAGCTGCGCTTGAACTGCTGGGAGAAGAACC
>CAMMCS010000024.1 GCA_946494635.1 uncultured Oscillibacter sp.
TTGAGAAGACGTTGACATAGGTGGCGTTCTTCAGCACCAGGTCCGCCGGCTCCCGACCTGCGGCGGCGTTGATGATGCGGCGCTTTTTCAGCAGCTTCCGGTTGATCTTGCCCGCGTAGCTCTCAGACATGGGATCACTCCTTTATATAGATTTTCAGCCATTATCCGATCTTATGAAAGGCATAAATCGGGATAATGGCATCTTGTTAAGGTGAGTATACGCCTAAAACGGGTATTTGTCCACAGAAAACGGGAGAAAATTTTTACAGCGGCCGCTCCGGATGCGATTGCGCCGGAAGAGGCTTTCTGATACACTGGTCTCAACAGCCAAACGGACCACAGGATGACCGGCGGCCCGGGCCGCCAGAAAGGAAGGCAATATGAACAACAAGGCATATCAGAAGATGGACTACGCCCTCTGCCTGCTCTCAGCGGCGGCGGACGGCAGGCGCCACGGCTGCATCGTCAACTCCTTCCACCAGGTGACCTCCTCCTTCCCGCCCAGGTTCACGGTGGCGGTGAACAAGGACCACGAGACCTGCAAGGCCATCCAGGCGGCGGGAAGCTTCTCCGTCACGCTGCTGGACGCGGACGCGCCGGGGGAGCTCATCGATGTGTTCGGCTACAAGTCCGGCCGGGTAATGGACAAGTTTGAGGGCCGGGCGGCGGAGACCGACGGCAATGGCAATCCTTACCTGAAAGAGCACATGGTCTCCCGCATCGCCTGCAAGGTGGTGGACCGGCTGGAGATCGGCAGCTATATCCTGTTTGTGGGACAGGCTGCGGAGGCGGAGGTGCTGGGGGACGGGAAGGTGCTGACCCTCCAGGCCTACACGGACCGGGGCAAGGCCACGCCGCCCACCGCCACCGTCTACCGCACCGTGGAGATCAACGGCTACCGCTGCACCGTCTGCGGCTATGTGTACGAGGGGGAGTCCCTGCCGCCGGACTTCCGGTGCCCCCTGTGCCACGCCCCGGCAGAGAAGTTCGTGAAGATCGAGAAATAAGGGCAAAGCCCCGCGCTGTTTCGGCGCGGGGCTTGCTTTTGGAGGGGCTGCATGGTACAGTGAGGAAAAAAGGAGGCGGCGGATATGAAAAGGATCGCCTGCGGGCTTCTGGCGGCCGCGCTGCTGGCCGGTACAGCGGCGGCGCTGGAGCCCATCAGCCAGCCCATTGCCACCAGCGGATACACCTACTATGCCATCCAGGCAGACGGCACCCTGCTGGCCTGGGGAGACAGCTTCCACGGCGCGGTGGGCCCCGCGGACCAGGATCCGCTGCCCTGGGAGGAGGCCAATGCCCTGCTGGAAAATGCCCGGTATGTGGATGCGGGATATATCATGGCCACCGCCATTGACGAGGACGGCGTCCTCTGGGGCTGGGGCGGCCACGCGGGCCGCACCTTCGGTGAGGAGGAGCCGTACCGGCTGCTGGAGGACGTGGTGTCCGTGTCAGTCGGGGAGAGGACGTGTGCCGCCCTGCGCACCGACGGGACGGTGTGGACCTGGGGCGCCCGGTCCGGGCAGTCCCTGGCGGAGAACGAAGACGATCCCTCCTATCCGCCCACCCAGGTGCTGGATCACGCGGTCCAGCTGTTTGGGGATTTGGTGGTGAAAGAGGATGGGACGCTGATACGCGTCTGGTTTGACGGAGATACCTGCACCACGGCCCCTTTGATGGAACATGTGGCTGCCGTGGGCAGCCTGTACTGCGGTATGCAAGACCCTGCCATGCTGGTCCAGGGGCTGGATGGCAGTCTCTGGCGCGTGCCCTGGAAGAACAATCAGTCGGATTCCATCCAGTGGCAGTCTCTGGGCCGGCCGGAAAAAATGCTGGAGGATGTGGTGCAGTTCACCAGCCGCACCGCTGTGACGGCGGATGGCACCCTCTGGGCCTGGGGGGATCAGCGCCCGGCCATGCTGCGGGATGGACAGGTGGATCCGGAGGATCCCTATGACCAGGAGAGCTACAGCGATATTGTGCGGATCACAGACGGCGTGGTCTCCGCCGTCGTCTGCAGTGACCGGACCCTGGCGGTGCTGGCAGACGGTTCCCTGTGGCAGCTTCCCAGCGCTGCGTTTCGCCCGGAATGGGAGACGTCGCCGGACCGGAGCCCCGCTGTGCCGGAAAAGCTGCTGGACCAGGTCCGGATGCCGTCCCCGGCCCCGGCCTGGACGGCGGACGCCCCGGCGCCGGCTGTGGTGGAGTCTGCATCTCTTGAGGCCTGGGAGGCACGGCAGGAGGCCGCAGCCCCGGAACCAGGTGCGACGGCCTCGGTGCCCGCCCAGGAGGAGACGCCACCGGAGAACACCTGGGAACAGGGACTCCTGGAGCTGGGCGTCCTTGCGGCCTCCCTCGCGGGGCTGGTGCTGGCGGCCTGGCTGCGGGGCCGAAAGCGTTGAGCTATCGAAAGAGAAGCGCCTGCGGAAACTCCGCAGGCGCTTCTTTTCATTCACCCGTCCAGGGGCCGGATCTCCAGATAGCAGCGGGGCTCCGCCAGATCCAGCGCCACCTCTGTGACGCCGTTTTCCAGGTCAAAGCCCAGGTTCTGGCGGACGATCTCAATGGTGTCCGTATTCACCAGAGCGGCAGTCTGGCCGGTGAAGTCCAAAGTGGAGCCCAGGGCCGTCACCAGGTCATAGCCCTGAAGGCCTACATTCTCCGAGCCGGAGCAGCCGTAGTCATAGCTGGGCTCCTTCCACAGGGAGGCCGACACCGTGACGCTGCCGCCCGCCGGGACCGTGACGGGGAAGGCCAGGTACAGCACCCGCTCCTGAACCAGCACATCCCAGAGGAAGTCGTCCAGCCGCCCATCGGTATAGCGGTCCGCCGGTGTATCGGCCAGGAGACCGGAGGCCAGGAGCGATTCGGCCACCGCCCGCTGGTACAGGGGGAGCGGCAGCTGATCCAGCCCCGGCCACTGGGAGCTCTGGCTGCTGCCATGCAATTCCGCCTGGCACAGCTCTGTCAGCACCGCATCCAGGGTGGCCTCCTGCCGGGTGACGGTGCAGGTGACGCCGCCGATCGCCTCCTCACAGGCGCCATTGGCATAGCCCTGGAGGGTGTAGTCCCCGATGTCCTCCCCCAGGACCACCAGCAGCTTCAGCTCGGACTCGGCCCGCATCCCGTCGGGCACAAAGTAGTCATAGCGCCGCCAGCCGGTCTCATCATCCAGGGAGAGGCCGTTGAAGCCATAGGAGAGGATTGTGGTTTGCTCCGGATCGATGGTGAACTCCACCGCCTGGGTGGCGGCGTCGTATTCCTCGTGGGGGGCCTGGAAGTCCGAAAAACGATACACGGTCACGGGGATGTCCAGGACGGGGGCCGCTCCCAGGGCCTGGGACAGATAGCCGCCGTTCTCCAGCAGGGCTGCGTAGTCCTCCCAGGAGGCGGGCGGGGCCAGATTCCAGGTGGAGCCGTCGTCCACCCCTGCGTCCCGGAACCCGCCGGCGTAGGGGCCGGCGTATAATGTGGCCTCCACCCCGGCGCCGCCCACCGCGGCGGCGGGGGCGATGGTGCCCAGGTCCGCCAGGGATCCGGCAAAGGCGTACAGGGCTGTCACCGTCACATCCGCCTCCGTGGGATTGGTCAGCACATAGTCATCCGTCACCTGCGCGCCCCACTGGCGGGGAGAGCCGTCCTGGTACGTCCCCGGGGCAAAGTCCCAGGTGACGGTCCGCTCCGCCGTCAGGCCCGTGACCGTCTCCGCCGTGGTCAGGGGGAACACCGGCCCGGCATAGGACATGAACGTGGTGCTCCCGTTGTGGCCATCCCCGCTTTCGCCGGGCATGGCTCCTCCATCCGCTTCGCCGGTGCTGCCGCCCATGCGGAAGGTACTGGTCAGGAACACGCCGCCGCAGATCACCGCCAGACACGCGGCAGCGGCCAGAAGGCGGCCCCAGGGGTGCCGCCGCTGCACAGCGGCGGGGGAGGAGGCGGACACCGCCTCCTCGATGAGGCTCTCGTCCACCAGCCCCAGAATACGGAATAACCGTTCAGCTCTCATAAAAGGACCTCCTCCTGTTCCAAATAGCTCCGCAGGGCCCTCCGGGTGCGGAAGAGGGAGGACTTCACCTTCCCCTCCCCGCAGCGCAGTTCCGCGGCAATGTCCGCCACGCTCTGGCCGTACCAGTACCGCCGCAGGAAGATGATCCGGTTTTCCACAGTCTGCCGCCGCAGAAAATCACTGATGAGGGAGGCGATCTCCTGGTCCTCCAGGGCCTTTTCCGTGCCGTGGGGAGCGGGGACGCAGTCGTCCAGCTCCCCCAGCAGCACCTCCATGCCGTCGCCGCCCCGCCGGGCGGCGCGGCTCTGCTTCCACCGGTCCAGGGACAGGTTTCGGACGATCCGCCCCAGCCAGGCCCGGAAGGCGGAGGGCCGGGCGGGGGGAATGGCGTTCCAGGTGCGCAGGTAGGTGTCGTTGACACACTCCTCCGCGTCGCCATGGCTGCGGAGGATGTTCCAGGCGATGTTCGTCAGGAATCCGCCGTATTTGCCGTGGGTCTCGTCAATGGCCCGCTGGTCTCTGGCCCAGTACAGGTCGATGATCTCTGCGTCCTCCATGTTATCCTCCTCTCTCCCGCAGCAGTTCGTTGGCGAAGCGGTTCAGTGCCTCGCAGGGCCCGTAGGCGGTGCGCCAGCCGGTGCCGTCGATGATGAGAAACGGATTGTAGTCCGTTACCTCCGTCTCGGTGCCGTCGGCAAATGTCACGGTGAATTGGACGGCCTGCCCTGCGTACTCGGTATAGGACTGATCCGGCCGGGTGATGCGCAGGTCCCGCAGCAGCTCCGTCAGGGTTTCCCTCTCCGCCTCGCCCAGCTCCAGCGTCACATCTGGGGGCATCAGGGTGACAGAGGCTGTCGTGATGTCCGCCGCCTCCAGATCCCGGAAGGGCCTTCTGCCCCGGGACAGCAGTCCTGCCGCCAGTGCCAGCAGGATCGCCAGTACAGCCGTGCCCATCAGAATATACCGCTTTTGCAGCCTCATGGGATGCACCTCCAGCCTCCGGCGCCCCGCCGGGAGTCCTCTCACCAACATAGACGAGAAAAACCGCCGCAGGTTGCGGGGAAGCGGAAACTTTCCAAAGAAAACCGCCCTGGAGTGTCCGCACTCCAGAGCGGTTTTGCAAAGAGGGATCAGGCGGCCAGCAGGCCCTGGCTCACCAGGAATTCCCGGGCCACCTCGTCCACTGTGCGGCCCTCCACATCCACCTGATAGGTGAGCTCCGTCATCTGCTGGGTGGAGATTTTCCCGGTCAGCTGCTCCAGGATGCCCTCCACCTCCGGGTACTTCTCCAGCAGGTCGCCCCGGACGATGTAAGCGCCGAAGTAGTCCGGGAAGAAGCTCTGGTCGTCCTCCAGCACCTTCAGGCCAACCTTGATGTTCAGGCCGTCGGTGGTGTAGACCACGGACACATCAAATGTGCCGTTTTCAATGGCGGAGTATTTCAGCCCCATATCCACCGGGCGGTACTCCGCGAAATTCAGCCCGTAGAACTCCACGAAGGGGTTGTACTTCATGCTGCCCTCCAGGGTGAAGAACTCCTGTTCCGCGCCGAAGACCAGCTGATCCGCAATGGGGATCAGGTCGCTGATGGTCTCCAGGCCGTACTCCTCCGCCAGCTCCTCCGGCACGCCGATGGCATAGGTGTTCTCAAAGCCCGGCTTGCCCAGCACATGGATGTCATAATCCGCCAGCGCTTTTTCCTTGACGTAGTCGTAGATGGTCATGCCCTCCGGCACGTCAGGGGTGTCCTGGTGGAAGAAGGTGGTCAGCAGCGTGCCGTCGTAGGAGATCATCAGGTCACAGGTGTGGCCGTCGTCCTTCAGGGCGTTCCAGTTGTTCACCTGGGACATCTGATCCTGGATGGTGACGGTCAGATCCGTCTGATCCTCGATCAGCATTTTGGCCATGTGGTGCATCAGCTGCGTCTCAGAGTAGTCCCCGTCGTACAGCAGGATGTCGCCGCTGCCGCTCTGGCCGTAGGGCAGCAGGGCGATAAAGGCCGCCACGATCAGGGCCACGGGAATCCACATCTTCTTGGAGCCGCCACGGCTCTTGCGCATCTGCCCCTCAAACCAGCTCATGGTCAGGTCCAGGGCCACGGCAATGACCATCAGCACGCCGGTGGCGGCCAGCAGCTGCCCCATGTCCGAAATCCGGATGGCCTGGGTGATGACGCCGCCAAGGCCGCCGCCGCCCACGAAGGCCGCAAACACAGCGGTGCCGATGGCGTTCACCACCGCGATGCGGATGCCGGTGAACACCGTGGGAAAGGCCAGGGGGAACTCCACCATCAGCACCCGGTAGGGCTTGCTCATGCCCATGCCCCGGGCGGCCTCCTTCACGCCGGGGTCCACCTCCTGGAGCCCCAGGCAGGTGTTCCGCACGATGGGAAGCAGGGAGTACAGGGTGATACCGGTAATGACCGTCAGCTTTCCGGGATCCAGCACCACCATGATGATACCCAGCAGCGCCAGGGAGGGAATGGTCTGCAGCAGGTCCACAACCCGCAGGATGATGGGCCGGGCGGCCTTGGATACATACGCCCAGATGCCCAGGGGTAGGCCCACCACGATGGACAGCAGGCTGGCTGCCAGCACGATGAACAGATGCTGGAAAATCAGGTCCCAGCTCATTTGCCCGCCTCCTTTCGCAGGCCGCGGGGCGTGACCTTCTTCTGAAGCAGGTCAATGACCGCCCCGAAGACAATGGCCAGCAGGGCCGCCGGAATGGCACCCAGCAGGATCAGGGTGTTGTTGTTGGAATTGGTGCCGCGATAGACGAAGTTTCCCAACCCGCCCAGACCGATCATGGATGCCAGCACCGCCCAGGATACGGTGTAGATGGTGGCCATCCGCAGCCCCGCGATGATGACGGGCATGGCCAGGGGGAGCTCCACCCGCACCAGCGTCTGGAAGGGGGACATCCCGCAGCCGCGGGCGGCCTCGATGTACTGGCGGTCTACCTCCAGAATTCCGGTGTAGGTATTCTTCAGCACCGGGAACATGGCATATACGCTGAGGGCCACAATCACCGTGGGATAGACGCCGCCCCACCAGATGAACAGCACGCCGATGAACACCAGGCCGGGGATGGTCTGGAAGATGGAGAGCACCGGGATGATGATGCCCGAGAGCCACCGGGGGACCCGGGAGAGCAGGATGCCCAGCACCAGGCCCACCGCAAAGCCGATGATCACGGAGACCACCACGAACACCGTGTGTACGCCGATGGCCTTCAGGAGCTCCGCGCCGTAGTCTGAGAAAAGGGATCGGATGGTGTCAAAGAATCCGCTCATTTGGAATCACCCCACAGATTCTCCGCCACGCTGCGGGCCACACTGGTCTTGGTGACAATGCCGGCGATGGTGTCGTCCGCGTTCAGCACAACCACATAGTTGGCGCCGGAGTCCAGCAGGTAATCAAAGCTCTCCTTGGCCTCATCCCCCACCCGGACGGTCCGGGCGGTTTGACGGATCAGAGGCTCAATACTGGTGAGCTCCCGGCCCCAGTGCCGGATGTCACCGATGGAGATTGTGCCCAGGTACCGGTTCTGCTCGTCCGTCACCAGCAGGGTGTCTACGCTGCCCCGGGCCATCCGCTCGGCGCACTCCAGCACGCCCCGGTCCTTGCGGACGCTGAAGACATTGGTGCGCATGAAGCTCTCCACCTTGGAGGGGGCGGTGTCCGGCGTGTGCTTGCCCATAAAGGTGCGGACCAGGTCGTTGGCGGGATGCTCCAGCATCTCCTCGGGAGAGGCCATCTGCACCACCTCGCCGGCGGCCATGAAAATGATGATGTCCGCCAGCTTCAGGGCCTCACTCATGTCGTGGCTGACGAAGACGATGGTCTTGTTCAGCTTCTGCTGCAGGCTTTTCACCTCGTCCTGCAGGGCCTCCCGGGTCAGGGGATCCAGGGCGGAGAAGGGCTCATCCATCAGCACGATGGGCGGGGAGGCCGCCAGGGCCCGCAGCACGCCGATGCGCTGCTGCTGGCCGCCGGAGAGCTCGGAGGGATACTTGCCGGCATACTGCTCCATATGGACCAGCTGCAGCATCTCCTGAACGATCTCGTCGCACCGGGCCTTGTCGTACTTCAGCAGCCGGGGCACCACGCAGATGTTCTGGGCCACGGTCATATTGGGGAACAGGCCGATCTGCTGGATGACGTAGCCGATATGCCGCCGGAGCTCCACCTTATCCTGGCTGTGGACGTCTTTGCCGTCGATGCGGATGGAACCGGAGTCCGGCTCCAGCAGGCGGTTGATCATCTTCATGGTGGTGGTTTTACCGCAGCCGGAGGGGCCGATGAGCACCACGAACTGCCCGTCGGGGATGGTGAAGTTCAGGTCCTTGAGAACGGGGGTTTTGCCGTAGCTCTTGGTCACATGTTCAAACTGGATCATATCGCTGCCTTCACTCCTTCGTTGTTACTAGCCGGTGAGCGGCCTCAGCGGCCCTGGGGCTGCCCACCAGGATGATGACGTCGCCGCCGAACAGCTCGGCGTAGGGGCCGGGGGAGAGGATCACCGTCTGCCCCCGCCGGATGGCCACGATGGTGCCGCCGGTGGCCTGCCAGAATTTCAGCTCCCCGATGCTTTTCCCGATGAGGGGGGAGCCTGTGGGGACGGGCACCTCGTAGTTGGGAAGAGGCTCTCCTGCGGCGGCAAAGGTCTCCTGTCCCTTGACCAGGGCGGATACGGTCTCTGCCATCCGGCGGTTGACCTCGGCGGATTCCGCCAGAAGATCCTTCAGCCGGCGGCGCAGGGTGTGGACCTCCGCGTCCTCGGCAAAGTTTTCGATGTACCGCCGGGCGCTGTCAGCGGAGAGAACCACGGCACCGCTCTGGGGCTTTACATCCACGACCTTCATATCCGCCAGCAGCCGCAGGGCCCGGCGGATGGTCTCCGGCGACACGCCGTATTCCGACGCCATCACCGAACGGCCGTAAATCCTGCTGCCCTCCGGCAGTTCTCCCCGGGCGATCCGGGTGGCCAGATCCAGGGCGATCTGAAGATACTGGGAGGGAATCACTGCCTGTCTCATGGTACAAGCTCACCTGCTTCCCTAGGAATATGTCCCTATTATACACTGCCAACTTTTAAATGTAAATAGATATGGCAGTTAAAAAACAATTAATTTTTGCTTGAAATTGGAAAAAACGGAGGGAAAAGCGGCCAGCCTGTCAGGCTGCTGAACCCGCATGGCCGCCCAAACGCGAAAAAGCCGGCCCGGCGCATCTTGCGCCGGGCCGGTAAACATCACGCGCTTGTCCTGCCCAAAAGGCCCCTCAGGCATGGTCCGCTTCGTATTTCGCCAGGAACTTTACCAGGGCGGCCACACCCTCTCTGGGCATGGCGTTGTAGATGGAGGCCCGCAGGCCCCCCACGCTCTTATGGCCCTTCAGGTTGTCGAAGCCCGCGGCCTTGGAGGCGGCAACCACGTCGGCGTCCTGCTCGCGGCTGGGGGTGACGAAGGGCACGTTCATCAGGGAGCGGTCCTCCCTGCGCACAGAGGCGGTAAAGAATTTGCTGGAATCCAGGAAATCATAGAGGATGGCGGCCTTCTCCCGGTTGCGCTGGTCCATGGCGGCCAGCCCGCCGTTTTTCAGCAGATACCGGAAGACCTTGCCGCAGCAGTAAATGGACCAGCAGTTGGGCGTGTTGTACAGGGAGTCGTTGTCCGCGTGGGTCTTGTAGCTCAGATAGGTGGGGACGAAGGCCGGCAGATCCTCCCGCAGCAGATCCTCCCGGATGATGACCACCGTCATGCCGGCAGGGCCCACGTTCTTCTGGACGCCCGCCCAAATCAGGCCGTATTTGGACACGTCGCAGGGGCGGGAGAGGAACATGGAGGACTGGTCGCTCACCAGGATCTTGCCCTTGGTGTCAGGCAGCTTAAAATAGGTGGTGCCGTTGATGGTCTCGTTCTCGCAGATGTAGACATAGTCCGCATCCGCGGGGATGTCCAGGTCCGAGCAGTCGGGGATATAGGTGAAGTTCTGATCCGCAGAGGAGGCGACGATCTTCACCTCGCCGTACTTCCGGGCCTCCTGGATGGCCTTCTTGGACCAGTTGCCGGTCTCCACATAGCAGGCCACGCCGTTTTTCATCAGGTCCATGGGCACCATGGCGAACTGCACGGTGCCGCCGCCCTGGACGAACAGGACCTTGTAGTTGTCCGGAATGTTCATCAGGGTCCGGAGATCGGCCTCCGCCTCATCCCGGATCTGCTGGAAGACCTTGGAGCGGTGGCTCATCTCCATGACGCACATGCCGCTGCCCCGGTAATTCATCATCTCGGCGGCGATTTCCTCCAGGACCTCCTCCGGCATCATGGCAGGGCCGGCGGAGAAGTTATAGATACGCCCGTATTTCATCACGCATTTCCTCCAAACCATCGGCCGGCCGCACGGGTATGCGGCCGCGGGCCGATCTTAATTTCCAACTTTCAGTATAGCACAGAATCCCAGAGAATCAACAGAAAAAGCCATTCCGGACGGGACAGGCAGGGATGTTCAGAGGAGAATCCCCCATCGGGCAGTTGCAAAATCCTGGCAGGTGCCTTATAATTTTCTTAACGATTCCTTGACTCAGGAAGGGAACACGGAGGGAACACTGTGGGAGACAGAGAAGAGAAAGGGCGCACCCATGTGGGACTGTACGTCAGGGCCATGGCCAAGTGGCTGGCGGTGGCGATGGTCACGGGGATTTTCTGCGGGGTGGTGGGGTCCCTGTTTCACATCGGCGTGGAGCGGGCCACGGAGCTGCGCGGGGGCCATCCGTGGCTGCTGTGGTGCCTGCCGGCGGCGGGGCTTTTGATCGTGGGGATCTACAAGCTCACCAAAACGGAGGGGCAGGGCACCAATGACATCATCGAGGCGGTACATCACGGAAAGCCGCTGACCATCTGGCTGCTGCCGGCCATTTTCCTGGGAACGGTTCTTACCCACCTGTGCGGCGGCAGCGCCGGACGGGAGGGGGCGGCCCTTCAGATGGGGGGCACCATCGGCCGCTGCACCGGGGGCCTTTTCCGCCTGGATGACCGGGATCTGCGCACCGCCACCATGGCAGGCATGGCGGCGTTTTTCGCGGCCCTGTTCGGAACGCCCCTCACTGCCACCGTCTTTGCCATGATGGTCATTAGTATCGGCGCGGTATACCATGCGGCGTTCATCCCCTGCCTGACTGCGTCCCTGACCTCCTACTGGATTTCCCTGCAGCTGGGGGTGGCGCCCACACGCTTTGACGTGCCGGCGCCGGCGCTGGAGGAGATGATGCTGCTGCGGACGGCGGCGCTGGCGGTGGGCTGCGCCCTGGTGTCGGTTCTGCTGTGCCGGACGCTGCACTTTGCGGAGCATCAGATGAAAAAGCGGCTGCCCAACGCCTGGCTGCGGGCGGCCGCGGGCGGCTGCGCCGTCATCACCCTGACATACCTCTGCGGCACCCGGGACTATAACGGCGCCGGCATGGATATCATTGCCGCCGCGGTGGAGCAGGGCACCGCCCGGCCGGAGGCGTTTTTGCTGAAGATTCTCTTCACCGCCGTGACCCTCTCCGCCGGGTTCAAGGGCGGGGAGGTGGTGCCCTCCTTCTTCGTGGGGGCCACCTTCGGCTGCGTGGCGGGAGCCCTTCTGGGAATCCCGGCTGGCTTTGCCGCCGCGCTGGGGCTGGTGTCCGTGTTCTGCGGGGCCACCAACTGCCCCCTGGCCTCGATCTTCCTGTCCATCGAGCTGTTCGGAGACGGGGGGCTGCTGTACTTTGCCCTCTCCTGCGGCATCAGCTATACCCTATCCGGCTACAACGGACTTTACTCCAGCCAGACAATCCTATACTCCAAGCTGAAGGCCCAGTACATCAATGTCCGCACCAATGCGCACCACGCCGGCGAGCCGGTGGATCCCTTCCGCCGGGGGCGGGAAGAGTGAGCGAAAGGCGGACGCCAGGGGAGACGGAAAAGAGCCGGCCCGTGCACACTGCACGGGCCGGCTCTCTCCGCTGCGGGGCGCGCGGCACAGAGGGCAGGCCGACAGCCGGGAGACGACGGCAGCCCGCCCGGGCCAGGCAGGGCGGGCTGCTGCCACTTCGGCGCCCCTCCGGCAGGGGACGGATGACATCAGGCTTCCAGCAGACGCCGGGCCACCTCTACGTTTTTTTGCTCCATGGCCTTCAGCTTCCGCACGGCGGCCTCCTGGATCTCCGGATTTTTTGCCTGAACCATGCACTGGTCGATCATGGAGCGGAGATTTGCCTCGGTCAGATCCGCCAGGTCCACAAACTGCTCCTGCCCGATATACCGCAGGAAGGCGGAGACCTTGGGGTCATACACCACGCCGGCCAGCGGAACGCCCTGGCCTGCGGCGAAGATCAGGGCGTGGAGCCGCATGGCCACCACCGCCTGCATCCGGCTCAGGGCGCCGATGATGGTGCCGGCGCCGCCGGGATCGTTCAAGAAGTAGTGGGGGATGGAAAGCCCCCGGGCGACCAGCTGCCCGGCACCGGGATCCTGGTGCTTTTCCGCCGCCAGGAACACCGGCGTCAGGCCGTAGACGCGGTAGGCATATTCCGCCGCTGCACAGAAGAAGGGGGCTTTTTCCTCGAAGCCCTTCCACCGCCGCAGGGCGAAGCAGAGGTAGTTCCCGCGGGGCGGGATGCCGGAGCGCAGCAGCAGGCTGTCGGTCTCATCGTCCGGAGCCTTTGGCAGCGTCAGGGCCGGATCGGCGGTCAGCAGGATTTCCGGCTCCGTGACACCCATGTTCCGCAGCTCCTCCAGGGAATCCGGCTCCCGCAGGGTGATGACATCCACGCTCCGGTTGATAACCCGGGCGGTGAGCCGGCGGTGACTTTCCCGGGTGACAGGGCCGATGCCGCAGCCGTACATCTGCACACGGTTGCCCGCCTTCTTGGCCGCCCGGATATTGGCCAGATAAAACCACAGGGACCGGCGGGAGGTCACGTCCTGGATCAGGCTGCCGCCGCCGTTGATATACAGGCGGCTGCTGCTCATGGCGGTGTGCCAGGCCAGCAGGTTGGACCGGTGTACTGCCCGCACCCGGTAAGTGAGCCGGGTGCTTTTGGGATCCTTGCTGAGGACGGTGACGGGCATATCCGGGTCGATGGAACGCATCTCCTGGAGGATGGCCTCCAGAATGGCGTCATCGCCGGCGTTGCCCCGGCCATAGGCACCGCAGATCACAACGCCGTCCCGGGCGGCGGGGCGCCGGCTGTGGCGGCGGAGGATGGACGCGTAGATCTGCAGCTGCGTGGACACGGTCTTTTGAATGGAGAAGTGGCTGGAGGCCTTTTCATAGAGCCGCTCCCCCAGCCGGCGGCGCAGGCCGTCGTCATTGCCCAGCGCGGCCAGATAGCCGCCCAGCGCCTGCCAGTCCCCGGGCTGGAAGAGATAGCCGTTCACATCCTGGTCGATGAGGTAGGGGATGCCGCCCACGGCGGTGGACACGGTGGCCAGGTGGAAACGGGCCCCCTCCGTCAGGGCGTAGGGGAAGGTCTCTGACAGGCTGGTGAGGGCGTTGATGTCCAGGGCACTGTAGAACCGGTCCATGCCGCCGGTAATCCACCCGGCGAAGCACACCTGTCCCGAAACCCCCAGCTCTGCGGCCAGGGCGGTGAGACGGTTTTTCTCCGGGCCGTCGCCGGCGATCAGCAGCCGCAGGCGGGGGCATTTGGCATATCCCGCGGCGAATCCCCGCACCAGGGTGGCCATGTCCTTCACCGGGTTCATCCGGGCGGCGATGCCCACCACTACACTGTCCTCGTCCACGTCGGCGCCCAGGCTCCGCAGGTATCCCAGCCGGTCCTCCTGGGGAGGGGGAGGCGTGAAGTCGATGCCGTTGTAGATGGAGTAGAACCGGTCCGGCGGGAAGTTCCGGGAGATCAGCAGATCCACCATGGCGTCGGACACGCCGATGCGGTAGTCCAGCTTCCGCAGGGCCATGGCGTTGATGGTGCCGAAGGTGAGATGGCTCAGGGGACGGCCCATATAGTCCAGCCGGTAATCGCTGTGGACGGTGGTCACCACCGGCAGCCCGGTGGGCTTGCGGAGCATGGCGCCGATCATATTGGCCCGGGAGCCGTGGCAGTGGATGATCTCGTACCCGCCCTCCCGGATATAGGCAACCAGCTTCCGCCGGGTGCGGAAGACGTTGTTGCCGCCGCAGATCATGGTGGGAATACCCATCTGGCGGGCCTCTTCGGCAAAGGGGCCTTCCCGGAAGCACACCAGCTGGGCAGCGATGGTCTTGTTCAGGTTTTGCAGCAGGCTCAGTACATGGGTTTTGGCGCCGCCGGAGTCTCCGCCGCTGATGAGATGAATAACCTTCATGAGATGCCTTTCTTCTCTCTTTCGCAAATGGGGGTTGTAGAATTGCGGAAAATATTATACAATACCAACCAGATCTTGTCCAGAAGACAAACGACAAATACAGGCGCGGCCCGCGCCGTTTACGGAGGAGACCATGGAACAGAAAGCAAAGCGCGTTGGGAAATTTAATATCATCGACATCATCGCTGTCATTTTGATTCTGGCTGTGCTGGCCTTTGGCGCCTGGAAGCTGCTGGGCAGCAGCGGCGGCGGAGAGGCCGGCGAGAGCAGCATGGTGAAGGTGACGTATGTGGTACGGGCCGAGGGAGTGCCCAGAGAGGTTTATGAAAACTGCCAGGAGCATCTGCCCTCCCCCCTGATGGCCTCCGGCGCTCTGGTGGGCGGCCAGATTGAGAGCGTGGAGATGGAGCCCTATTACGTCCTGAGCTCCAGCGGGGAGTGGGTGGAGGACCCGGACCATGTGACGCTGTACTTTACCGCCACCACGGAGACCCCGGCAGGTGAGGTGATGACCACCAAGGTGGGCGATCAGGAGGTCCGGATCGGCAAGACGGATTACATCCTCAAAAGCGAGTACATTGAGATCCAGGGCGGCACTGTTGTGGACGTGACCTGGGAGGAAGCGTAAAAGAGCAGCAGCCCGGCCGTTGGCCGGGCTGCTTTTTTAGCGGTTAAGACTCCAGCGCGAGCGCAGCGGCACGCTGGGCGTGGATCCGGGTGGTGTCGAACACCGGCAGGGCGGTGTCAGACTGACGGATCAGCAGGCCGATCTCCGTGCAGCCCAGGATCACGCCCTGGGCGCCTTTGGCGGCCAGCTTGTCGATAACGGTCAGATAGCCCCGCCGGGAGTCCTCGGAGATGACGCCCAGGCACAGCTCGTCGTAGATCACATGGTTGACAAAGGCGATGTCATCCTCCTCCGGGATGAGCACATCAATGCCGGAGGCGATGAGCTTGTCCTTGTAGAAGTCCTGGGTCATGGTGTACTTGGTGCCCAGCAGCGCCACCCTGGTGATGCCCTTCCGGTGCAGCGCGTCGGCGGTGGCCTCCGCGATGTGGACCAGGGGAATGTGGATCCGCTCCTGGATCTGAGGCGCCACCTTGTGCATGGTGTTGGTGCAGATCACCAGCAGGTCCGCCCCGGCCCGCTCCAGGTTCTGGGCGGCCTCCGCCAGGATGGCCGCAGAGCGGTCCCAGTCCCCGGCGGCCTGGCAGGCCTCGATGTCCGCAAAATCCACGCTGTACAGCAGGATCCTGGCGGAGTGCAGCCCGCCCAGGGCCTTTTTGACGGTCTCGTTGATGATCTGATAATAAGGGACGGTGCTCTCCCAGCTCATGCCGCCCAGCAGCCCGATGGTTTTCATAACAGGGAACCTCCTGATCGCTTATAAGGAATTTTTGCCCCGGGCCATATACTTGCCCGCCGGGGCCTCCGCCAGGACCTTGCCATCCTCCACGGAGAGCGCGCCCCGCAGCCACACCTGCCGGATGCCGCCTGCGGTGACGAAGCCCTCGTAGGGGTTGTAGTCCACGTTGGCCACGCAGTCCTCCGCCCGGATGACATGGCTGGCGCCGGGGTCATACACCACGATGTCCGCGTCGCTGCCGGGCCGCAGCACGCCCTTGCGGGGATACAGGC
>CAMMCS010000025.1 GCA_946494635.1 uncultured Oscillibacter sp.
GCCGGAGCCGGGCCGCCGCCGTGGCCCCGCCGGCCACGCCGCCCACAATCACAACCTTCATCTCATTGAACCACCTTTCCGCGATAATTGCAGATTCCACCCAGGTCTGTGACATGGGCGTACCCGGCACGCCGCAGGACGGAGGCCGCCTGGCGGCTCCGGGCGCCGCTGAGGCAGTAGACGAAGAGGGGCGTCTCCGGATCCGCCGGCAGCTCCGCCCGGCCCAGCGTCCCCAGGGGCACGTTCCGGCTGCCCGGGATGTGGCCGCCGGCGTACTCCTCCTCCGTGCGCACGTCCAGCAGGAGGGCCCCCGGCGTCCGGGCGAACCGCTCCAGCTCCTGCCCCATGTCGGGGCGCTTCATAAAGTCAAACAGTCCCATGTGCAAATCCTTTCTGATGCTGCCTTTATCATAACAGATGTTTTGCCGCCTGCATAGGGCAATTGCCGAAGATCTGCAAATAGCCGCCCGCCGGCGGTGCCGGCACCCTCTGCCGGGATGGTGATAAGCATACCACATCCGGAGGCCCCCCGTCTGTGACAAACGCACATTTCCCGGGGGGCCTCGCCGGCCCCGGGACTGCACCCGGCGGGAAAGGCCCTTGCTTTCCCGCCGGACATTCACTATAATGGAAAAAACGCGGCAGCCCTTCCGGCCCCCGGACAGCAAAGCGCCCGGGGCACGCGGCGGACAGAGCGGGCCGGCGGAACGGATCATGAGGAGGAACCCATATGGACGGAATTGCCCTTCAGGAGCGGAATCGCCTGGGCGCGCTGCTGGAAGCCAGCAGCCAGGCGGAGGTGATGGCGAAGATCCCCCAGTTCTCCCAGGCGGAGACGGGGAGCTTCGCCCCGGCGCCGGAGGGGGTGCCGCAGGCACTGGGCGTGCTGATGTTCAACATGGAGCGGGGCGTCCACCTGGCGGAGATCGCGGATTTTCTCCGGGACTGCCCCGAGATCCAGCCCTTTGACCTGATCCTGGCCAACGAGCTGGATGACGGCTGCTTCCGCTCCGGCAACAGAAACACCGCCCGGGAGCTGGCGGCCTCCTTCGGCCTGAACTACGCCTGGGGGCTGGAGTTCATCGAGCTGGCGGAGGCGCGGGACGAGAAGGGGTTCCACGGCAACGCGGTCTTTTCCCGCTGGCCGATCCGGCGGGCGGGGGTCATCCGCCTTCCGGAGCAGTACAACTGGTACTTCGACCGGCAGCGGCGGATCGGCGGCCGTCTTGCGGTGTACGCGGAGCTGGACGTGGGGGGGAAGCCCCTGGGGGCAGTCTCCATCCATCTGGAAAACCGGACCCACGGCGAGGGCCGCAAGGTGCAGATGCGGGCCATCCTGGAGGCGGTGGGCCGGGAGCTGGCCGGCATGCCGGTGATCCTGGGGGGCGACCTGAACACCAACACCTTTGACGGCCGGGACAAGGAGGCGATCCAGGCCGTATCCGGCAGCGCGGAGCTGCGCCGCCGCTGCCTGGAGGATGTGTTTGCCTTTGAGCCGCTGCTGCCCATGTGCGCGGAGGCCGGGTACGAGATCGTCCCCGGAGAGCCCCGGCTGACCCGGCGCAAGCCCATGCCGGACGGCAGCTTCCTGCCGCTGCGGCTGGACTGGATCCTGCTGCGGGGGCTGTCCGCCGCTGCCAGCCGCACGGTCTCCACCGCGCGGGAGGATTTCACCTACGCCCGCCCGGGGTCTGCCCTGGCGGCGTTCCAGGGGCAGGAGCTGTCCGACCACAACGCAGTGTGGGCCCTGTGCGGCCCGGCGCCCGCGGAGGGATGAGGGCGGCATATCTGACGGCGCGGGAAGCGCCCGGGCAAAGAGCCCGGGCGCTTTTGCAGTGCTGGTTTCAGGTCGGCCGCCGGCGCCCCTCAGGACAGGGCGGCGATGATCTTCTCCATGGTGTCGTAGCTGGGCATGGCGGCGGCCTGGGTGATCTCCGATGCCAGGTGGGGGACGCCGAAGCGCTCCGCGCCGTTCTCTGTTCCGGAGACGGCGGTGCGGAAGCCGTGCCGCTCCCAGGCCAGGCGCTGGACCTCCTCGTCCAGCAGGGCATCGACGCCCGCTTCCCCCGCCTCGTCCAGGGCGATGTAGATGTGGGAGGACCAGACGGTGGGGGTGGGATAGATGAGGACGATGTCGTCCCTCAGCTGCTGCCAGTCCTCCGGATGCTCCGCCGCGAATTCCAGCAGCTGGTTTTCATAGGCGGCGATGATGGGCTTGGCCCCCATGCCGGTCTTGAGAAACTGGTCAAAGAGGTCGGAGGAGGACGCCTCCATGTACCCCAGCCGCTCAAAAATCGCCTGGAGCCGGGGCAGAACCGCCTCCACGGAAGCCTCGTCCGCCACGCCGCCGCAGAGCACGTTGGCCAGCAGGCCGGCGAACATATTGCCGGAATTGGAGCGCACCGGATCCGTGGTGCTGACCGCCACAGTGCCGTACAGCTCCGGCAGGCCCAGGTCTGCCCAGGTGGTGCCCGCCTCGATCTCAGCCACCAGCCCCGCCATGTCCATGTACCGGCAGCCGTCCCGCTCCGTCACAAGGCCCCGGGTCTGAAGCGCCTCCAGAATGGGCTGGTGGGTGTAGAGGACGATGGGGGTGTTGAAGATGATCTCACTCTTTGCCGGCGGGCCGTAGAGCTGCTGGTAATACTCCAGGGCGGTCTGGCTGGAGGGGAAGAGAAAGTCCCGGCCCGTCTGGTCCGCCGTCACCATGTCCAGGGAGCCGGCTCTGGCGTAATCCAGGGTCAGGCCATAGCGCGCTTCCAGGATGTCCTGGACCTCCGGATCCTCCAGCAGGCCGATTTTCTCGCCGCCGACATACCCCCGGAGGGAGACGGCGGCTGCCGGCGCCTCCCCGCCGCCCAGGAAGAGGTAGGCGGCGCCGGCCCCGATCACCAGCAGCAGGATCAGAAGGCCGATCAGTCTTGGCTTGTTTCCCATGTGAATCCCTCCGTCTGCAGCAGGCCCTCCATGACCTTCAGATCCGCCTCCGCGTCGAATCGCTCGTCGGCCATGAGCTGGGTCAGCTGCCGGTCAAAGCCCTCCTTCAGCTTGGGCAGGGTAGAGCGCACCTTCCGCTGGAATTCCAGCACCTCCGGCGTCCGCAGGCCGGCCTCCTGATAGGCCACATATTGAATCAAAATCCGTCCCACGGTGTCCAGATAGTAGGTGAGGAACCGGTGGGCGGCGGGGATTTTCTCCGGCTGGCGGCGCAGGTACTCACAGATGCGCCCGCCGGTGTCCGCCAGCGCCGCGGCCTCGTCATGGGTTTTTACGTCCGCGATTTTCCCGGCGGACAGCCGGACCTGCTTCAGGTCCCGGGCAGCCTCCTCCATGATGGCGGCCAGCTCCTCCCCGTCAGGCAGGCCGGCAAAGAGCCGGGCAGTCCGGTCCATACGGGGCGTGAGCACCAGAGACAGCCCCGCGTAGACGCCGATGGACAGCGCCGCGCTGAGCAGCAGATGCCAGCCAAGGCCAAAGGCCAGGATAAAAAACACCAGGCAGGCCGCCCCCAGGGCGGCGGCTGTCCGCAGGATGGTTTGTCTCTTCATCAGTTATACCCCTTTACGCTGCGGAATGCGCCGATCAGATCCTCCCGGCCGTCAAAGACGCGGGCGTGGGTCAGCTCCGCAAGGGTCTCCAGCTGGGTGGGATCCGCGTCGCCGAACATGATGGAAAACACGGGGATGTCCGCCCCAAGGGCCTCATAGGCGGCCTGGAAATCCGAAAGGGAGCCGTCGGACACGCCGTCCGTCAGCAGGATGATGGCCGGGGTGTACTGGGCGAGGTCATAGGCCGCCAGTTGCCGCAGGCCCTCCTGGGCGGCGGCGTAGATATCGGTGCCGCCGATGGCCTCCTCCGCCTCTGCCCGGGTGTATAGGGCCTCCAGCTCCGCGCCGCTGCCCTGGGCGGTGTAGACAGCACGGGGCGCGCCGGAGAAGGGGATCAGGAGGTTGACCTCATTTTCCGAGGCCTGGAGCAGGTTGGCGGCCGCGTTCTCCTGGATCAGGATTTGGCCCATGGCCTCCACCATCTGGCTGCGGCCCTCCCCCAGCATGCTGCCGGAGTAGTCCAGGCAGTAGACGGTGAGGGACGGCTTGCGGAACTCCGTCTGGTACAGGTCCAGGCACTCCATCAGCACGTCAGTGGAGGGCATCCGGATCGGGGAGAGCACCCGCTGGGGCTGGATCCCCCAGTCGGCGCGAAAGACGTCCTCATTCTCCGGCGAGACCCCCTCATAGCCCGTGCGCCGCCCGGTCCGCTGGATCTCGTTCTGCACCGGGTCGGACAGCAGATAGGACTGGAGGGCCAGGAAGGCCTCCTCCTTCTCCGGATCCCCGCCGTCCACATACCCCAGCGGGGAGTCCGCCAGGGAGAGGCCGTCGTAGGGATAGACGGCGTACAGCGTCTCCTGCCCCTGTGCCTCCAGCTCCTGGTTGGCGCTGATGATCAGGCACTCGTAGTTCACCATGGCGTCGTATCCGCCGGTGAGAAACAGGTCCTTCAGCCAGTCGGAGCTGCCGGAGGACCGGTCCACCCCGGAGAGCAGGGCCGTGATCTGACCGGCCAGGGCCGGGTCCTGCAGGTCCTCCGACGTGATCACGTCCGGATTGCCCAGCAGGGCGTAGAGGAAGCCGATATAGGCGCTGCACCCGGAGTTGGACTGGGTGGCGGAGGTCATGCAGAACCTCAGCTCCCCCGCCCGGATGGCGGAGAGCAGGTCGGAAACGGACACCTCACGGCCCACAAAGCCCAGCTCCTCCGCCAGGCTCTGCCGGATGCCGAAGACAACAGGGGTGACGGAGATGGACGCTGCGTGCTTCACCCGGTAGCGGGTGTCCCCGGCGGTGAGCCACAGGCTGCTGGCGGGCCATACCGCGTCGTAATCCACCGTCTCCCCCTGCAGGGCCCGCATGATGTCCAGGGAGCCCTGGTAGGTCATCTCGATCCGGACGCCGGTCTCCCGGGAGAAGGTGTTCAGGATGTCCTCCAGCTCCCGGTTCTCGGAGCCGGAGAGGATCCGCAGCGTGGCGTCGCCCCGGTAGTCCAGGGGCTCCGCCGCCTCCTGGGCGGCCGGCGGCGGGCTTTCGCCGGCCGGGGGCGATGAGCCGGTGCCGCAGGCCGTCATAAGCAGTGCGAGGACCAGTCCGAAAACAGCCCGCAGGGCTCGCTTCATAGGGGAACACGTCCTTTCCGGGGAGCCAAATTTCTGCGCCCCCGCCGGGGGGCGCTCCCACATCATTTGCCTAAAATGATTCAAAATTATCATAGCACAGGACCGGAAACCCATCATCAGGCATGGGTAAAGAGTTGGTAAAATCCGTGTAAGGGCACTCTGCGGCGGGGCCGCGGGCGGAGCGGGGGAAGGGTGAAGCGCCGCCGCCCCCTCGGGAAAGCCCACCTTGGGGCCGCCGCGGTTCCGGGAGCCGCCCGCCATGAGCGCCGGCAGGCTGCTGCCGGAACCAGCGGAGAGATGCCGGAGGGCCTGGAGGGAATGACCCCGCGCCGCGGCCGGGACATGGATACCGAGGGCACCTGTGGCCATGTAATGGCCGGTGACCTGCGGAAAGCCGCAGATTACACGGGGCAGGCCATCAATTCTAACCTTTGCAGAAAATAAGAGTGTGTACGTTCGTGTGTATCAAAGGAGCGAGAAACCCCCTGGAACCTTACGGTCCCAGGGGGTTCAGATGCCTTGTGCTGGCGAAAAAGACGCAGACGCCGGCCAGGGCCCCGCAAGGCGGGGGCGGCGCGTTTGCGCCGTACAAGCGTTTCGCCGCAGGCGAAACCTTGGCGGACTGCGCCCGCAGGCGCGTTTCTGAGCGCAACCGCCGCAGCGCGGCGGCACTTGGCGCGGAGATGGCGGAATTCACTTCCGCCGAGCATTGGAATCACCGGAGGGTGGAGCGGGCCATTGGCCCGCAAAACCCAAAGAGAAAGACATGACCTACGGTCATGTCTTTCTCTTTGGTGGAGACTACTGGACTCGAACCAGTGGCCTCATGCGTGTGAAGATCCGTATGGACATCAAATGCCTGCTATTAGGCGCTTTCCAGTACTTTTGGCTCCATTTTTTCAGAACAGGCAAGAGGTCATGGTCCACTGTGTCCACCCGCTACTATCCGGATATTGGTCAGCGTATTGGTCAAATCACCGACTCCGCTCATTGAGCGGAGCCGGTGACTCTTTCCGTAAGTGGTGGCCTTGTTTCCGTGATGGTAGCTTGTAATCGAGAAAATGTCAAGTGTTGTTTGCAGGCCAGACAATTTGTCCTGCGCTGCCCCTACTGCACCAAGTGGTGGGGAAATATATCAACTAGACGGATTATAACAAAGTTTGCCTAGTGCAATGGATTTGGAGATCATCTCTTCCCTCTGGCGCAATTTTGCTTCTTGCGGTAGAATAAAAAATAACAGTGCAAAAAGCAAAGGCATAAAGAACCTTCCGCTATTCGCAAAACCTATTTTGCTTGAACTTCATTGATATCGGATATTGCTTTTTGGACACTGATCATCCGAGTCAGAATAGGAATCAGACAATTCTGTCTCTTCAGCCTGATCGGCTGGGACAGGCTTGCGGCAATGATGGAGAGGAGAGGGGCATATGCCTGAAACCACAAGTAAATTGTTCCATAGGCTGCGCGGCCGAGAGAGCGGCAAGGCCTTTTTAAGCCAGGAGCGGACGGATCCCACCTGCGCGCAGGTCCTTCAGGAGCTGTTGGAGCAGGCGGGAGTGTCGGCTCCAGAGTGGATTGCCGCTGCCGACATCAGCAAGTCCTACGCATACCAAGTTCTGCGCGGTGAGCGGATCCCGGGCCGGGACATCCTGCTCCGCACGGCGCTGTCTCTATCTCTGAGTCTAAAAGAGACCCAACGGTTGCTGATGGTAGGAGGTTGTGGGGCGCTCTACCCGAAAATACGCCGGGACGCGGCGGTGATTTTTGCCCTGAACCAGCATATGACCCTACTGGAAACAGAGGATCTGCTTGCCTCCCTGCCCGAGCGAAGCCTCTATGCCAGGGAGAGTTGATATGGGGACACGGGAACAGTTTTTGCGGGAGTATCAGACTCAGGTGCTGGATGATCTTTTGCTGCCCCCCTGTCTGAGTGCCCAATACATTCCCCAGGCTTGCCTGAAAGACGGGGAACGACAGGTGTACCTGGTCCGAGATCAGGCTGGCTTGCCAGCGGTTCTGAAACTCCAGCCTGCGGGACGGGAGGATGCCCTGAAGCAGGAGTATGAACTGCTGCGCGGATTGCGGCATCCGCAGCTTCCCCAGCCTATGACCTATTTGGAATGGGAGGGAATGGAATACCTGGTTCGGGAGTATGTGGACGGCATCAGCCTCCATGAACAGGTGACGGCCCAAGGCCCCCTTTCTCCAGACAAAGTGCGGGAGATGGCTTTATCCCTATGTCAGGTGCTGCAATATCTGCACAGTCAAAATCCGCCGGTCATCTGCCGGGATGTCAAGCCCCAGAATGTGGTTTTGGACCCGTCGGGCCACTGCCATCTGATTGATTTGGGCGCCGCACGGCGCCACCGGCCGGAGCAGCAGGGGGACACCGTGTTCCTTGGAACCCAGATCACTGCGCCACCGGAACAATTCGGCTATCAGCAGACGGATCAGCGTTCCGACCTTTACAGTTTGGGCATCCTGATGCGCTTTTTGCTCACAGGCAGCTTTGACCTCTCCAATCAGGATATGGGCCCCGGATACCTGCGCCGCGTGATTCGACGATGCACTGCCTTTGACCCGAAAAACCGGTATGCCTCCGCCCGTGCGGTGTACCGGGCGCTGAAATACCCCCGGCTGGGTCTTATGACGGGGGTTGCTGGAGGCGTACTGTGCGCGGCCATTCTCTTTCTGCTGCTATGGTCACCCGCCGGTGAAGCGCAGGTCCAGTCCTCCCTGTTGGAGGACGCGCTGCGCCAGGAACTACAGTTAGAGGAGGGGGAACCCATTCCAGTGGAGCGGCTTGGCGAGGTGGAGCAGCTCTTTGTGTGCGGACAGGAGCTGGTAGGCACCATCCGTGAGCATGAGGAAATGGTCAATTGGACCCACGACTTTTATATTGAGGAGCGGGCCCATGGGGATATCAGCGATGAGGATCTGGCGCTGCTGGAAGAGTGTGTCAATCTGAAAGTGCTCATTCTGGACTATCAGCAGATTTCCGACCTGTCTCCTCTGGCCCAGTTGCCTTTGGAGTACCTTAGCCTCACAGGAAATGAGGTGTCCGACCTCAGCCCCCTGTCCGGGATGACCGAGTTAAAAGTGCTGGATTTAGGAGAAAATCCGGTGCGCTCGGTACAGGTGTTGACGGATTTGCACCAGCTGCAGGAGGTGACACTGGAGGCCACGGGGATTACCTCGGTGGGGGTGTTTGCGGGAAGTGAACTTCAGTCGCTCAATGTGCGTACCACCTGGGTGAATGACTATACGCCCCTGGAGACCTGCCCCAACCTTACCAGACTGATAACCGGCAGTATGCCGGATGGGGCGGCGGAGACCCTGGCGGGACTGACCAGCTTGGTGGAACTGCGGCTGTACTCTACGCAGGATGTAGACCTCTCTCACTTTACGGGCCTTCAAGCCCTGCGGAATCTGGATCTGTATGGCAGTGCTGTCTCTCACCCGGAGGCGCTTACCCGCCTGTCCAGTCTGCGTTATTTGAACCTCGGTGAAACAGGGGTGAGTGACCTGTCCTTTCTGACTGAAATGCCCGTAATGACGGATGTGGACTTGCGGAACGATCCTCTTACCGACCTCACCCCGCTGCTGGACTGTCCCTGGCTTTCGCTTCTGACCCTGAGCAAGCAGCATCAGCCCTTGGTGCAGGAGCAGCTGTCTCAAGCGGCGTTTCAGATCCAATATCAGTAAAAATATGGGGTGCGCAGACTGCGCACCCCATATTCAGACATATATGCTAAACTATTCCCCAAAGAGGAGTACAAGGCCCTCTTCGGGGAATTTCTCTTTTTTAACCTATTCCATGAGAAAGGATCACGGCATCATGAGACGATTTGCTGCCCTTCTTCTGGCAATTTGCCTTCTGATTTCCCTGTCTGCCTGCGGTACAGAGGAACCGCCGATTACCCCGACTGCCACCGCGGAAGCGGAGGACCTATCTGCAAAAATCCCTATGGACGAGTGGGAGCGCGCCGCCTGGTATGGCTTTTTGCCGGAGGATGCGGGAGATCCGGACAGCGCCGTTACCTGGGCCCAGTTTTGTGCCATGCTCGGGAAGGCAATTTCCCTGTATGACAAGAGCAGGCTGCCAGCGTGGGAGGAGGAGACTGCCGACGCGCCGGAGGAAGAAATGAGGCGGGATGGCGGCATGGTGGCGCTGCTGTTTGGAGCAAAGGCCATGGGGCTGGCCTCCTTTAACGCATTGGCCGGAGACTGTTTTGGGGAATACGCCGGTCGGGTGTGGGAGGTGGTCACCATGGACTATCCCCTCTTCGACTGGGATAACCCCATTGATCTGGGAGAAGGCTGCGCGGACAACAACCATGTGGGGCCGGCCTATGACTTTTCTCAGCGGCGGGTCTCCCTGGTGTCCGGTCTTCCCCTGCTGGAGTTTGACGAGGCCGGGGATCTGCGGCTGGAGCAGCCTTTTACCATAGAGGAGGCCGCGCTGGCGGTTCTGCGGCTGTATGAGTCGGAGGAGAGCTGTGCCGCACCGGCCATAGAAGCCCGGGATAAGGCCTTCCTTTCCAACCCGGAGGTCCAGGCGATCCTGACCCAGGCAGACGAGCGCCGGGAAGCCATCCGGAGCAGTGAAACGACGATCGTGAAAAGTGATACCTTCGTCAAGGGCGAGACCCACACCGGCACGGCCTACTATGTCTCCAACGGCGGCAGCGACGATCAGGACGGCCTCAGCCCGGCAACTGCCTTTGCCACCCCGGCGGCTCTGGATCACGTGACGCTTCAGTACGGCGACGCGGTGTTCTTTGAACGGGGCAGTGTGTGGCGTGGGGTCAGTCTGCCCAGTTCAGCCGCGTGGACAGAGGGGGTTACCTTCTCTGCCTACGGGGAAGGAGAAAAGCCCCGGTTTCTGGGCTCCCTGGAAAATGGTGCCGGCGGAGAGAAGTGGACCCTCGCCTATGAGGGGGTGGACGGGAGAAAGATCTGGGTCTATTCCACGGAGATGACCGAGGTGGCCGGTATCGTGTTAAACGAGGAGACTGTGGCAAACCGGGACAAAGCCTACTGGAACGGCAGTGAATATCAGGTGGTGGACGAGAACTACTGGCCTCTGGAGGAGGAAACCGTCTACTCGGTGGAAGAGCACCTGCCCGACGGGTACTGCTTCCCGGACCTGCGCTACCCGGAAGACAAACAGGGACTCTACAACGACCGCATTTTCCATACCTGGAATGAGACGGACAGCTGCTACGACTATGTGACGGGCAAGCTGTACTTCCGCTGCGACGCGGGAGATCCGGGGGAACTCTACGACAGCATCGAGTTCATTCAGCCCTTCCCCCTGGTGGACGGCTTTGCTGACAACCGGGTGTACGATAATCTGTGTATCCTCTTCTCTTCCATGACCTTCGTCAGCGGCAGCGCCGACGGTGTTCCCACCGGCAACCACAGTGTTATCCAGAATATGGAGGTGGGCTTCATGGGAGGCAATGTCACCGGGTATAGGCCTGCCTCCGGCTCCGATGACCACATCTCCTACAACTGCGGCTCCATGGGCTGCAACGGCGGCGGCATGGCCTTCAACGGTAGCGGCATCACCGTCCGGAATAACTATGTCCACCACACCTTCCAGGAGGGCATTGCTCTGGAGTTGTTTGAGGACTGCCCCACCATGGAAAGCTGTACCATTTCCGGCAATCTCGTGGAATGCTGCACCCAGGCCATTCTGCTGTGCAACTGGGACGAGGAGGCAGTGGACGGGCACATCTTCCGAAATATGGTGGTGGAGGAGAACCTGGTGCTGTACTCCGGTCAGGACAACTGGTTCAACAGCGTCTGGGAGGAGACCTTCTGTGACGCGGTTGTTCTCCAGGGCGGGCCCTGCGCCCATGACGGCACCGTGCAGGTGCGGAACAACACCTTTGCCTTTGCCTCGGGAGCGCTGATCCTGGTGGATCGCTACTCAGAGGAATACAGCCATGTTTTCACGGATAATACCTATGTGCAAACTCCCGGCGGCACTGGCCTTTATCTGGCGGACAGCGGCACCGCCCTTACGCTGAGAGAGGGCATTGCGCTTCTGGGTGATGACGGAGCGGTGGTGATCGAGGGATGACGGTGTCTGTGTGTTGTTTGCGGCACAGGCGAAAGCAAAGTCACTGCCGGTTTCCGCTGTCCCCACGCAATATTCTGAACAGAGGTGCTTCGTTATGAAAAAACGAAAAGGTATGTCAATGCTGCTGGTGCTGACCATTGTTCTTTTGCTGTCCAGCTGTGCCGCCGATGCAGGAGCGGAATCCCAGGTCGAGAGTGTGGGCAGTTCCGCCGATCCTATGGATGAGAATGTGGCTGCCGCCACGGCCTTGCTGGAGGAGGCTGTGGAGCGGCGGGAAACCATCCTGACTACTGAAACACAAATTGTGCGGGGCGAAACCCTTACTCCCGGTGAAACCTACACCGGTACCGCCTACTACGTGTCCAACAAGGGCAACGACGGAAATGATGGCCTTAGCCCTGATACCGCCTGGGCCACGCTGGACCGGGTCAACGAGGCTCCGCTTCAGTACGGCGACGCAGTATTCTTTGAGCGGGGCGGCGTCTGGCGGAACACCACCGTAGAAACAAAAGAGGGTGTGACCTACTCCGCTTACGGGGAGGGAGCAAAGCCCCGTATCTGTGCGTCCCCGGAGAACGGAGGAGATCCGGATCTGTGGTCCCTCTGGTGGGAGGGAGAGAACGGGGAGAAGATCTGGCTCTACCATCGGGAGATGCCCGACTGCGGCGCCATGGTGCTGAACGAGGAAATCGTTGCCCAGAAGGTGTTGGGCTACTGGAGCGGAAAGGAGTTTCTTCACTACATCGGCCCCGCCAACTGGACGGCGGAAGACTTTGACCTGGAGGAGCAGCTCTCTCAGGCGCCCTTCGATGTGACGACGGAGCTGACGGAAAACTTGACGTTCTTCTCCAAAGCGGACAGCACCCTGCCGGATACTCTGCCCGTCTTTCTCACCGGCTGGGAGTGGGATGGACGTGCCCCTGTGGGGGAACTGTACTTCCGCTGTGACGAGGGAAATCCCGGGGAACTCTATGAGAGCATTGAGTTCCAGACCCAGTGCCCCCTCTTTGACAATGTTGCCGACGGCTGCGTGCTGGACAATTTGTTTATCGGGTTTGCCGGAGATGGTGTGTTGACCGTGGCAGAAGGGGATGGCGTGACGGTCCAGAACTGTGAGGTTGGCTGGGTAGGCGGAATCGTCGCAGTTTACAACACAGGAGAAGTGTCAACGGGCTATGGAGGCGGTATCCAGCGCCTGGCAGGCGCCATGGGCGGCGGAAATCACGGCACCCGGTATCAGAACAACTATGTCCACCATATGTATCACGCCGGCGGCGGAATTGAAATTTTTGAGGAACAGGGTTTTGAATCTGGCAGTGTCTATGGAGTACAGTTTGTGGGGAATGTCTTCTATCAATGCGCCTCCGGTCTGACCTTTTTCAACTGGGACGAAGAGCCGAACCCGGAGCGCAAATTTGTAGACTGCATCTATGAGAACAACTGGGTGCTTTTCACCGGCCTGGAGGACTGGATGGATCAGAGTTTTTCCCCTGCCTTTTCCCACGAGGGCGGTCCCAATCTTCAGGAGGGGTGCGCCGTCCGGGACAACGTGTTCTTCGTGGCACGGTCAGCCATCGTCTATATTCAGGAATATGTGGAGGAGTACTTTCCTGACTTTGAGGGCAACACCTATGTGCAGTATGCCGACATCCCCCTGATCCACAGTGACAGTGAGAATCTGGACATGGATATCTATGAACCCCAGGCCGCTATGGAGGTATTGGGGGACGAGTCCGGCACAGTCATTCTTCTGGGGGAGGATATCTGGAATAATCGTTTGGAGTGACTGGTCATCAAATAGAAAAGAAGAAAGGAAATTGGATGATGAAGAAACTGTTTGCATTCCTGATGGCAGCCATGCTGCTGGCGCTTTGCGCCTGTTCTGGCACAAATACCTCTGCACCCGCCGATGACTCCAATGTGGTCCAGGGAGATAACTCCAGCGGCGATGCTGCCGAGGTACAGTATGATTATCAACTGAAAGCGGGCGAAACGACCGAAGTCTATGATGTGACATTTGATGAGATGGTCACAGTAACCGTTGATCCCGCCAGTACACGGGATGGCTCCATTGATTTGCGCAGCGGCATCTATTTTGACAACTGCACCTTCAATGGCGGCCTTACGATCCTGGGCGACTATCACGCTATGGTCAGCTTAGGCGGTGGCTGTTCTTTCGGGGATGGGGCCACTGTAACCTGTAAGGAGGTTACGCCCGGAGCCGGAGAGGACATGGGGCTGGAGGAGAACTTCGTTAAAGTGTTCGTTTCCTGTGAAGATGTCACAGTGGAGACGGAATACGCCGTCGGTGTGGTGACCGATGGCCCCGATTTCGTCTTTAACGGCACGACTTACAGTAAAGAAGAGCTTGCGCCGGATGCGGCTATCCTGGGCGTTTACAGCATCTGTGAGAATGACGGCATGTCCTATATGAAGCTGGCCATCGGTGAAGATGACAGCATAGAAGTTTTGGATTGATTCTATCATCATGCAACAGGCCCTCTGCCGCTTAAGTCGGCAGAGGGCCTGTTGCATTTCTTTCATCTGCTCTGGAGGGCAAGAGTTCCCGATGATAGATTTTCTTATGCCGGATCTTTCCTTCACAGCGCATCCAGCTTTTTTACTTATTTATCACGACTCCCGCAACCAGGCAGCGTAGTCTTCCGGGGTCATCTTCCCCGCTTCGCACTCCGCTTTTTTCTCCCTGGCACGTTCGCCCCACGCATAAAGTTCCTCCGGCTCCAGCTTTCCCGCCTTCATGCGGGCAAAGCGCTTCTTGTACTCTCTGCGGTAGTCCCGGAACAAGGTATCTCCGCTCTTCCGTTTCGTCCACAAGGCAATGGCGCCTACTTCCCGGCAGGTGCGGCCTTTCTCATCAAAGGGCCGGCTGCAATATTCGGTGTTGGTGCGGCCCGTCAGGGCAAAGTATCTCCCGCAGTTTTTGCACACCCGCATCTTCACTTCCCGCTTGATGCACTCCCGCAAATGGCAGTCGATGAGGTCGTAGACTACCTCCGGCTCCAAAACCTCAGCAAACACTTCATCGTCAATGAGCTCAAAGCTGACCGGCTGCGCACAGAACCGAAAGGCACGGTCTCCTGCTGCCTTGTAGTAGGAGACCATTTTCTGCGGGACCGTTTCCTCGGTCTCCTGATCCGTATCCAATACATGTTGGATCAGCTCCAGGATCTGAGCCTGCATCTGCCGAAGCTTCTCCGGCAGATGATACAGATACGCCCGGGGCAGCACGTCCTCTGTATAGCTATTGAATAGCTTGGCATGGGTAAGACGGCAATTCATATCCAGCCGAAACTGCTGAAAATAGATGTGGCGCGAAGCCAAATCATCCAGCAGCGCAAGCGCGTTCTGGTGATGCTGCTCTTCTTTCGTTACTGCCAGTTTCCAGAACTCGTCATTCAGTTTTTGAATGATGGCCTCTATGGGGTCCAGGTCCATATAGAGCAGCGACATCAAGCTTTCCGGGAACGGGACTGTCTCAGAAAACGCGACCGCTTCGCCAAGTGTCTGCTCGCTGTAAAGATAGTGCTCCTGTTCATGGGCGATATAGGTTTTGAATGTGTATCTCGTCAAAGCAATGCACCTCAAACTAGACTAATTTACAAACTGTCAATTAATTGGTCTTGACGCAAAGGGAGTGATTTGTTACACTCAAGTTAGGCGACCAATAAAACCGCTTATCTAAAATTAAGTCTAGACTAGCTGATTAGAAAAGTCAAGAGTTTTATCTGGCCGCGATGGTACCTCGACAACTGCATACCCACCACCAAAGACGATACTCGCCGGAAAAAGTGCCGCCAGGATTTTGCCACAGGGTTCCCATCGAAGCCCAGCGTCAGCGGGTTCGATGGGAAGAGGACCCGCAGCGAAATAAACGAGCTTTCGGACAAGTCCGGAAGCAAGTGCTATGAAGCTTGCGGTGACGAAGGAGCACACCAAGGCGAACGGAAACGCCGTGCGTGTCAAACAAGGCCGCAGGGCTGGAACAGGTATGGTGTGTGGCAATCAGTTTTTGTAAAGGGGGTGAATGTGATCAGCTACAAGGTCCGCAGCAAAAGGAAAGCCGCCGAAACTGCTACAACAGTCCGGCGGCGCGCCGCGTTCCGAAAAACGCAGACTCCATCTGCAGACAGTCTAACAGAGAGGCTTCCGGAACGCAAGATTTTTGTTCTCTGAATTTTGAAAAGAACACGGAGGTACTCTATGCCGATTCTCGGTGAACGATT
>CAMMCS010000026.1 GCA_946494635.1 uncultured Oscillibacter sp.
TGGGCGACGCGTACAACGCGGTCATCGTCTACACCATCAGCCGGGACGACGGCACAGCCCTTCTGCCGGAGGGCACCACTGGCGACATGCTGCTGGTCCGCGGAAACGGCACGGATCTGAACGTCCTGGGCGGCGCTCATGGCGGCAGCCACTTTGTGGTAGAGGATCCAGCGGCCAGCTCCATCCAGCTGGTGGAGACCATCAGCGCCGACGTGCCCATCAACGACTGCACCGCCACCGGCGTGTTCGAGGACATCTGCAAGTGGGACGAGGCCACCGGCGAGGCCGTGCCCGTCATCAAGGGCAAGTGGAAGGTCAAGTTCCAGATGGCCTATGAGGACAGCTCCGTCACCCTGGGGAACGGGGAGACCTTCACCCAGGGCGGCATGACCTTCACCATCGACGGCATCACCCTCTCCCCTGTGGCCTACAAAGTGGACTACACCGTGGACAGCGAGGTGGTCTGGAGCGACAGCGGCAGCGGCCGGCAGAGTGAGGAGGACTCCCGCCAGATGGAGCGGTACTTCGAGAACGTGGAGATCCTGCTGACCCTCACCGACGGCACGGTGGTGGACCTCTCCAACGCCGGCGGCAGCATCGAGCCGGAGGACGGCGTCACCATCTGCTCCAAGGGTGAGATGTTCTCGGAGGTCATCCCCATGGACGAGATGGCCAGCATCTCCGTGGGCGGCGTGGTGTACCCCATCACCGCAGAGTAAACGGTATCGCGAGATCCCCCGCCGGGCATGCCCGGCGGGGGATCTGTCGTTTGCTTATTCCGGCACCACATGGGCCGGTTTCACCAAGTCCGCCAGCAGCTCCTTGGCCCGCTCCACATCCTCCGGTTTCACGGAGATGTAGTAGGTCAGCCGGTCGATCCTGCCGTTGGGGCCGAAGTCCCGGTGGTCCAGCTTGGCGCCGCAGCCGCAGGCCGGGGCCTCCGTCTCGTAAAAGCCAGCCTCCATGATCTTGATGCCGGCGTCCTTCAGACGCTGCCGGGCCTCCTTCCACCGGGGCTTGTCGCCCCAGACCTCATAGGCCTTCTCCCGCTTTCCGAACAGTGCCATGGCTCAGCCCTCCAGGGACTTCCAGGCGGTCTCCAGGGCGATCTCCATCATCTCGTGGAAGGAGTCCTGCCGCTCCTGGGCGGAGAGGGACTCTCCCGTGAAGATGTGGTCGGAGATGGTCAGCAGGCTCAGCGCCCGCTTCCCCAGCCGCTGGGCCGTCCAGTACAGGCCCGCCGTCTCCATCTCCAGGGCCAGGATGCCGAACTTCCGGTACATGGCCCCGGCGTCGGGGTTGTCGTTGTAGAACTGGTCCGCCGTGAACACCTGGCCCACGTCCGCCCGGACGCCCATGACCTCCGCCGTCTCCACCGCGTCCCGGAGGAGCCGGAAGTCGGCGGTGGCGCACAGCTGGCCGGGGAACCGGTACTGGTCCGCGAAGTGGGAGTTGGTGGAGGCCCCCAGGGCGATGACCACGTCCCGGACCTTCACATCGTCCCCGATGCCGCCGGCGGAGCCGATGCGGATGATGGTGTCCACGCCGAAGAACTGGTACAGCTCATAGCTGTAGATGCCCATGGAGGGCACGCCCATGCCGTGGCCCATGACGGAGATGCGCTTGCCCTTGTAGGTGCCGGTGTAGCCCAGCATGTTCCGGACGGTGTTGAAGCACACCACGTCCTCCAGATAGTGGTCCGCCACGTACTTGGCCCGCAGGGGGTCGCCGGGCATCAGCACGGCTTTCGCGATCTGGCTCTCTTCCGCCGCGATGGAGGCGGAGGGGGATTCCTTGATGGCCATTTATGATTCCTCCTTGTAAAATTGTTTGATCTCAGGTCTCACGGTTCAGGCTTTCCGCTCTTTTCTGATCCAGAAAGGCCAGTGCCTGCCGCAGGTCTTTCAGCAGCCCGTCCGCCACATCCTGGGTGCGGACCCCGGGGTACAGCTCGTACCACCAGTCCTGGCCGTGGGTGATCCGGCCGATCCGCTCTGCGCTGACGCCGTCCACTGGGGCGATCATCTGACGGAGATCCGCAGGCGGCGGCACTGTTCTGCCCGCAGGCAGAAACCCCCACTGAAGATCCACCGTAAAGCGGGTCTCATGGGTAGGGTCCAGGCAGAAGCGGCTCTTCGTGAATTGAAAGCACTCCATCCAGCCAGTTTCCTTTGTGATCCGGAAAAAGGCGTTTCTCCGGCGGCGGTACCCCAGCGGGGACAGCAGATCCCACACCGCCGACAGGACCGTGTCATATTCCGCCCGGTAGTCATAGGCCAGATACGCAGGGTCCCGGACCAGCTCCAGCCTCTCGAAGGGGCGCCGCAGACGCCCCTCCATCGCCGCCCGCAGCACGGATGACGGGGCCAGCTCCGTCACCCTCGGAAGCCCGCAGGCGGCGGCAAACCGGGCCTGGGCCGCCGCCCTGTCGGGGCCGGCCAGTTCCTCCGTCCGGGGGACCGGGCGCTGGTATTTCCGGGGCATCCCGTCAAAAAACCGCTCCAGATGCTCCGCCTGGACATCTCCGTCCTGTCCGATCCGCACCTGCGCCCGCTCTCCCGTCTGTGGGCGGAGCAGGCGGTAGATGGCCGTCCCGCCGTCCCCTGCCGTACAGAGCACGATGTCCCGGCCAAAGTCCCCGGCAAACGCCGCCAATTCCTGCCACAGCGCCTCCGGCTCCCCGCCGCTCAGCTCCGTGCTCCAGAAGATCATCCAGAGGCTTGGCGTCTCCCGATCGAACCAGGTGACTGTCCAGGCCTCTGTGGGCTTTTCGGCCCAGATGCGGATGCCGAAAACGGGGGCAGACTCCACCCGCCCGTAATGCCAGCTGCCAACCAGGCCGAATCGCTCCATGGCTTTTTCCGTCAGGCGGCCATCTACAGCGGAAAGGTGTCTCTGGTTCGCCACCGCCAGATACTGTGCCCGCTCCATGGCTCACACCTCAAACAGCGCCGCCAGGCTCTCGGTGTACGGGGCCCGGCAGATGCCCTTCTCCGTGACGATGCCGGCGATCAGGTCGTGGTCCGTCACGTCGAAGGCGGGGTTGTAGCACTTCACCTCAGGCAGGGCCATGGGCTTTTCGTACCACAGCGTCTTGATCTCCTCTGGATCCCGCAGCTCGATGGGGATGTGATCCCCGTCAGGGCAGCTCATGTCGATGGTGGAGGTGGGCCCCAGCACATAAACGGGGATGCCGTAGTGCTTGGCCAGGATGGCCACGCCGGAGGTGCCGATCTTGTTGGCGGTGTCGCCGTTGGCGGCCACCCGGTCGCAGCCCACGAAGCAGGCCTGGACCCAGCCGTTCTTCATGACGATGGAGGCCATGTTGTCGCAGATCAGCGTCACGTCCACCCCGGCCCGCTGGAGCTCGTAGCTGGTGAGCCGGGTGCCCTGGAGCAGGGGCCGGGTCTCATCGGCGAACACCCGGATGTGCATGCCCCGCTCCGCTGCCAGCAGGAAGGGCCCCTGGGCCGTGCCGTACCGGGAGGTGGCAAGGGGCCCGGCGTTGCAGTGGGTCAGCACGCCGTCCCCCTCCTTCAGCAGGCTCAGGCCGTACTCGGAGATGGCCCTGCACTTGGCGATGTCGTCTTCGTGGATCTCCACGGCCTTGCGGTACAGGGCGTCCAGCAGCGCCTCCCGGGGCTCCTGGAGATGGGCCCGGGCCACGGTCATCATCTCCCGGATGGCCCAGCTGAGGTTCACCGCCGTGGGGCGGGAGGCGCTGAGGGTCTCCCCGGCCTCTGTCAGCTTCCGGAGGAACGTCTGCCGGTCCTCTGTCCAGGCGTCCCGGGCCAGCACATACATGCAGTATCCGGCGCAGATGCCGATGGCGGGCGCCCCCCGCACCCGCAGGGCCCGGATGGCCTCCACCATCTCGTCCAGGGTGGTCAGGCGGATCTCCTTCTCCTCGATGGGCAGCAGGGTCTGGTCGATGATGTAAAGGGCCTCCGCCGCCTTGTCATAGCGGATGTTCTGGGCGTGGGTCACAGCCTTGATGTCTGGCATCACACTTCTCCTTCCCGCCGGCTCTGCCGGCGCCGTTTTTTCAGCGGAGCTTTTCCCGCAGCATCCTGTACATGCCCCGCAGGCCCTGGAGGCGGCTGACCTCCTGCTCTGTCAGGGGCACGGCGCCTCCCATCCGCTCCGCGCAGAACACGATTTTCGCCGTGTGCTCCACGGTCTCCAGCCGGTCAAAGGCCTCCCACAGGTCGCCGCCCCAGGCCAGGGCGCCGTGGTTTGCCAGCAGCAGGGCATTGTGATCCGGCAGATAGGGCGCCACGCTGTCGGGCACCTCGTCGGTGGAGAGCATGGCGAAGGAGGGCGTGCAGGGCACCTGGCCCAGCCCCGCCGCCAGCTCGGCCAGATATGGTGTCTCCAGCCCCCGCCGGCAGACGGCAAAGGCAGTGGACACCGGCGGGTGGGCGTGGACCACCGCCCCCGCATCCGGCCGCCCCCGGTAGACCGCCAGGTGCATCTTCCCCTCGGAGGACGGATGCCGGTCCCCCTCGATCACCTGTCCCTCCAGGTCCGTCACCAGCAGTATGTCCGGCGTCATCCGGCCCTTGCTGACGCCGGAGGGGGTCATCAGCAGCCGGTCCGGCGCCACCTTCACAGAGATATTCCCGTCATTGGCGGCCGCGTACCCCCGGTCGTACAGGAGCTTTCCCACCTGGCAGATCTGCTCCCGCTCTTCCTGATATGTCATGATGGCTGTGCCTCCTCTGATGAGATCTCCTCAAAAATGGGCAGGGCCCCCTCCCGCTCCGCCTGGGCCGTCTCCTCCGGCCCCCGGAGCGTCCACAGGGCCAGCCGCGCCCCGAACCGGCGGCACAGCCCCACCGCCGCGCGCCTGCGGTCCTGAAAGCGGTAGGCGATGAAATCCGGCCGGCTGAACACATTATAAAACAGGTTGGTCAGGGCCAGGCGGTTCCAGGCGTTCTGCCTGCCCGGATCCCGGTGGAAGTCCTTGGACAGCTGGCCCCGCAGGACATCCGGCCGGGAGATCCGCAGCCACAGCAGCGGCCGGGGGTCAAAGCTCTCCACACAGGCGGCCACCGCAAACCGGTCCAGGCAGTCCGTCACCGCCCGGGCCAGCGCCGCGGCGTTGTGCCGGTCAGTCTTCAGCTCCACGATCAGCGGGGCCTTTCCCGCGAAGAGGGGCAGTACCTCCTCCAGGAAGGGAATGGGCTCCTCCGTGCCCGCCAGGCGGAGGGCGGAGAGCTCCTCCGCCGTCTGTTCCTCCACCAGCCCCGGCACGCCGCACATCCGCGTAAGGTCCGCGTCGTGGATCACCGCCAGCCGGCCGTCCCGGGTCAGGTGGACGTCCAGCTCCGCGCCGTATCCGGCCTCCGCCGCCCGGCGGAAGGCGGCCATGGAATTTTCCGGCGCGCCGGGGCCGTGGAGTCCCCGGTGGGCGTAGCGCGCGCCCTCAATGTTCTCCCAGCCGGGGCCGTCTCTCCTGCCGTGGAGCACCGCCCAGGGCAGCAGCGCCGCAGCGCCGGCGACGGCCGCAGCGGCCAAAATGCGTCGTTTCACACCCATAGTGACCTCCTCCCCGGCGGCCCCGGAAGGGCGCGCCGTCCCGCAGCTTTCTCTCAATAAGGCTAGAATACCACAAAGCCCCTCCCCTTGCAAGCGGCGGGGCGCGCCGTCCCTGTTCAAGATCAGGAATGACGGTCCAAACGCCGTCGGTTTGACGAAACCGGGAAAATCCCCGCCGCCGGCCTTGCAAAGGGCAGGCCGGTATTGTATGATAAGAAAAACGACAAACATTCGGCGCCGCTGAAGGCGCGGCAGGGGGCTTGTGTTGTGGGATTTAATATTCAAAAAGGCTTGGCAAAAAACAGAGAAAGAGGGAAACATTTTACTCCTTGCGATTTGAATGAGGCCAATGTCCAGGCCATCTTCAATCGGTGCCTATACACGCTGGAGAGCAAAAACCGCACAGAAGCATGTCCCTTTTATCAGCGGCTTGGATATTCGGAAGAAGAAGCAAATGTCATTTATTTTGATCGGGACACCCTGTTAAAAAACAAAAAAGTAATTCTATATCTTTTTGGACAGGTATCTGCTGTTCATACAGGAAAAGCAAAAAACGAGGCCCAGACCATTGCAGACTTCATGGTGGCCTATTCCGGAAACAACTGGACAAATAATAGAGGCCGCTTATTAGAACTGCTTTATTTGGGCGCAAACAGGGAAACTGCAATTCTTTATCCATTCAACAAAGAAAAAGGTGACATTACCCGAATTACCCCAGAGGTCACCCCCACCCTCTCCCCGAAGGACCCGGCGTTTCCAGCGTGGTGGGAGGCCCACAAGGGCGGAGTGGGAAGCCCAATCAATAGAGTGAAGCGTTGAGAGTGGAGAGTGAAGAGATCGCTGGCATCTCCACTCTCTGCTTTTTGCTCTTTTTATGCGTTGCTCTTAGAATCCCGAATCCCCAATTTCTCCCTCTGCGAAAGGATCGTACCCGTTTTTCCTGTCTCCGCCGTGGGATTTCCCTTTCCCGTGAAATCGCCACATTCCGCGGCCCGGGCGCCGCAGCCGTGCCCCGTCCGGACGGCGGAGGCGGCCCCGCGAAAAGCAGCCCCCTTTTAAAAATTTTTTCTGGGCGGATGTAGGATTCGCCGTAAAAACCGTAGTATCCAGGTGAAGCCGGAAAGGAGGTGGTTGATGATGGATGACGCGCGTATCATCGCGCTGTTTTTCGCGCGGTCCGAGCAGGCGATCCAGGAGCTGGACCATCAATACGGAGAAAGCTGCCGCCGTCTCTCGCTCAACATTCTGAACGACCGGCAGGACGCGGAGGAATGTGTCAACGACGCCTATCTGGGCGCGTGGAACGCCATTCCCCCGGCGGAGCCCGCCCCCCTGCTGCCCTATCTTCTGAAGATGGTGCGGAACATCTCTCTGCATCTCTATTGGAAAAAGGCGGCGGCCAAGCGGGGCGGGCCCTGTACGGCGGCTCTGGCGGAGCTGGAGGACTGCATCGCAGGCAGGGAAACCGCGGAGACGGCGCTGGAGGCCCGGGAGCTGGCCCGGATGATCGAGGGGTTTTTGGACACGCTGACCCCGGAGAACCGGGTGATCTTCCTGCGCCGCTACTGGTTTTCCGACAGCTGCCAGGACATTGCCGGGCTGACCGGGCTGCGGGAGACAAACGTCTCGGTCCGGCTGACCCGTATCCGGGGAAAGCTGCGGCAATATCTGATGGAAAGAGGGGTATTGATATGAATGTAAAGCATTTTTCTGACGCCTTGGGAGAGCTGGACAGCAGGTATATCCAGGAGGCCCTGCACTGCAAGAAGAAGTCCGGGACGCCCGCCTGGATGAGGTGGGGCGCTGCGGCAGCGTGCCTGTGCCTGCTGGTTATCGGCGGAATGGCCCTCACGCGGGACAGCGGAACCGCCGCCCCTGACCCCAAGCCTGTGCAGATCCCCAATCCGATCCTCACGGTCTCGTCCCTTGAGGAAATGGAGTCGTATCTGGATTTCAAGGTGCCTGTGCTGGACCGGGAGGCCGCGTCCTATTCCGTCCTTGTGGAGGACGGGTACCCCGTGATGGGGCAGATCGACTACGCGGACGGCTCTGAATTCCGGATCCAGCATGGAGGCGGGGACATCAGCGGAATTCATGGCGGCACATTGCTGGAGGGCAGAGAGGTTGCGGGCGTGAATGTCGAATACTATGAATACGACGGCACCTCCTATGCCATTTGGGAACAGGATGGATTTGCTTTCAGCTATGTATATACCGACGGCGGCAGCGCCGACGTGGAAGCCTTGATCCTGCAATTCCAGGACTTTTGAAGCCCCGCACGCCAGCGGCAATTGAGACAGGGGGACGCTCTTTCAAAAATTGAAAGAGCGTCCCCCTGCTGATCGAACAGGCTTTTGCGGGCCTGCCGCCGCCAGCCTTCCCGTGACGCCGCCGCGGAGCTCCCCGCCCCGGGGCCTTACGCCTTCTTCCTCCCCAGCAGGCAGAGTACACAGGCCCCCAGCACGGCGCCGAGCAGAGCGATGTCCATTACGCAGCCCCCCTTCTCTTGCTGAGTCGGATGCACTCCAGGGCGTAGACCGTCTGCATCACGCCCCACACCACCAGCACCGCCGCGATGGGCAGCAGCCCGAAGTCGAATACGAAATTCAGGATCAGCAGGGCCACCCACAGGAAGGTACAGACCCTGGTCCCCACCATATAGGCCCGGTAGCAGGCCTGGCCGATCTGGGCCTTCTCCGCCTCGTCGCAGCTGTCCATCCAGGTCTTCTGGAACTTCATGTCGTAGATGCTGCCCCGCTTCTCCGGGTTGAGCCGCCGCTCCAGGTCCACGATCTTCTGCTGGAGCACGACGAGCACCACCACCGCCGCAAAAAAGAGCACCACATCCGGCAGGAACCGTCCGTAGACGATGGAGGCGGCGAAGAAGAAAAAGTCCAGCACGATCATCAGGCCCGTCAGCAGCAGGGCCCAGCTCAGCTGCCGTTCCACATCGTCCATGGTGTCCTCGTCCTCCCCGTCCCAGGCGGCGAAGCGCCGTTTGGCGGCGGCATAGAGGTACCAGCCCGTCCCCAGCAGCGCCGCGGCGCTCACCGCGATGCCCCAGGGGGCACACGCCGCCAGCACCCGGTCCAGGGCCCGCCGCACCGTCTCCGCCACGCTCGCGGCCCCGGCCACGCCGGCGAGAAAGCCCAGCACGCCGCCCAGCAGGCCGAACAGCAGAAGCGTCAGCAGGTATTTGGGCAGTGCCCTGCGGTTGTCCCGCTTCACATTATCGCTCATGGTCTCCATCCTCCTGATAGGTAAAAATGTCCTCTACGGTCACACCGCAGATCCTGGCCAGCTTCAGCGCCAGCGTCACCGAGGGGGAGTAGTCCCCCCGCTCGATCTGGCTGATGGTCTGGCGGGAGACGCCCGCCAGAGCGCCCATCTCCTGCTGGTTGACCCCCAGCCGGGCCCGGTGCTCCTTCAGCCGGTTGTACAGCGGCATCCGCCCATCCCCTTTCCTGACAACCTTTTCTGTCAAATTGACAACTATCCTTGTCAACTATAGGATAGCATTGACAAGGATAGTTGTCAATAGGGTCTGGAAATTTTTTTGCAGCGCTCCGCTTTGTCCGCGCAAGCGCCTGCGGCCCGGTGGCAATTGCGCGGATCTTGCCGCAGCCATCCGGATACGCACGGGCATACATCCGGGGCGGGCCGCGATATACAGGGGCCGCAGCCGTGTGGTATGATATCGCCGAAAAATTCCGCGGGAAGCTGTAAGATACGGGCCCAAAAGCTGTGTCTATAGGTGAGGGGATCCATGGGAAAGGGAGGTGCGGCCTGATGGATGACGCAAAGATTGTCCAGCTGTACTGGGATCGGGATGAGCAGGCCATTCCCGCCACGGCTGAGAAATACGGAAGCTACTGTGCCGTGATCGCCGGAAACATCCTGGGCAATCCGGAGGATGCGGAAGAATGTGTCAACGACGCGTACATGTGCGCCTGGAACGCCATGCCGCCCCACCGGCCCAGGGTCCTGTCCACATTCCTCGGAAAGCTCACAAGGAACGTAGCCCTGAACCGGTACAGGCACAACACCGCAGGCAGGCGCGGCGGCGGAGAGGCCCCGGCAGTCCTCGATGAGATCGCGGAGTTCGTATCCGGCTCAGACAGCGTTGAACAGGAGATCTGCCGCAGGGAGCTCGTACACGCGATCAATGCTTTCTTGGGCAGGCTCCCGGAGGACAAGCGGAGCCTTTTTATCTGCCGCTACTGGTATTTCGACAGCATCTCCAGCCTTGCGCTGCGGTTTGGAATGACAGAAGGCCATGTTTCCGTAACGCTGAACCGCCTCCGCCGGAAGCTGCGCAATTACCTCTCAGAAGGGGGCTTTGATCTATGAAAAGGGAAGAATTCTGCGAGATCCTCGGCGACATCAGCGAGGAGTATGTGAGAGCTGCCGGGGCAGGCCGCCGCGCCAGGAGGCCCCGCCGGATGAAGTGGGGCGTGATCGCGGCCTGCCTCTGCCTGCTGCTTGCGCTGCCCCTGACCGCGGCTGCGATCGACGCCATGCAGTATCAAGCGGCGGTGGATTATCTCCGCTCCCTGGGGATCCCTGTGGAGGAATTGGGCGATTACTCCCGCGGGGAAATCAAAGAGGCCGCAAAGACCATTGACGCCGGGGAGTGCAGCCCGGTGGCTGAGGCGCTCCTGGGCCTGCTGCCGGAGGACGGCGAAGAACCGGCGGATGCGCCGGCCCAGGTCACATCCGGGCAGATCCGGGCGCTCACGCCGGCCATGACGCGGGAAGAGGTCCTCTCGCTTCTGGGGGAGACACAGGATCTTGGCTCCGGGATCTATGTGTACGTCTATGAAGTGGACGGGGCATATTTGCTGCGGATCCCCTTTGCCGGTGACGACGCGCAGTTGGGCGTCTCCGGGGAGGATCTGTTGAAGGCGCTGGCCCCCATTGCCTGAGGGCTCTGGCGGTGCGGAGCGGCTATGTCCCGGCTTTCCGGGGGCCGCCCCCAGGCAGGCCGCCGGCGTTTTGCAAAAAAGCGGCCGTCCTTTCGGGCGGCCGCTTCAGCTTTGGCTTCAGGATTTTTTCTTCTGTTTCGGGACGTTCCGCTTCCCCCTGGGCTCCGGGGCGGGCGGCGGGTCCCGCCACTTTTCCGCCGGGACTCCCTTTTGGGCCAGACGATCCTTCACATAGCTGCGGAACAGGGCATAGAGCACCGAGCACAGGGGAATGAAGAACAGCATCCCCGTAATCCCCATCAGGCTGCCGCCCAGCGTGACAGCCGCCAGCACCCAGATGGAGGGCAGCCCCACAGAGGAGCCCACCACATGGGGATAGATCAGGTTCCCCTCGATCTGCTGGAGCACCAGGAACAGCACAATAAACCACAGGGCCTTCCAGGGGTCGTCGATGGCGATGAGCAGGGCCCCTACGGCGCAGCCGATGAAGGCCCCTACAATGGGGATCAGGGCCGTCAGGGCGATCAGGACGCCCACCAGCAGGGCGTAGGGCATCCGGAAGATGGTCATGGTCACGGCAAACAGGGTGCCGAGAATACAGGCCTCCAGGCACTGGCCGGAGAGGAAGCTGGAGAAGATCCTGCTGGTGAGCCGCAGGATCTCCACCGTCCGGTCCGCCTGCCGCACAGGCAGCAGCCCATAGAGCACCTGCCGGCCCTGGCGGCTGAGCTTTTCCTTCTGCAGCAGGATGTAAAAGGAAAAGATCAGCCCGATGACAAAGGTGCTGACACCGCTGACCACCCCTCCAATGAGCCCTCCGCCGGAGGAGACGATGCCGGAGCCCAGGGCCTGGGCATATTCCAGGGCCTTGCGGGAGAGGCTCTCCCAGTCGATGTTCACATCCGCCAGCCACTCCTGGATCATGGGCAGGTATTCCGTCAGGGATTCCGCAAGGCCGGTGAGCTGCTTCTGCAGGCGGTCAAAGGCGGCGGGGATCTCCTGGATAATGGACATCACCGCGTCCGCGGTGCCCGGCCCAATCACCAGGCCGGCCAGCGCCAGCACGCCGATGACTGCCAGCAGCGTCAGCACCAGGGCCAGAGGCCTGCGGAATTTGGCTGCCCGCCGCCCCGCGGGGTACAGGTGGCGTTCGATGGCCCGCATGGGCACGTTCAGCACAAAGGCCAGGGCGCCGCCCAGCAGGAACGGGGCCAGGATGCCGAAAATCTGCCCCACCGCCCCCAAAACGGCCCCCAGGTTCTGCAGGGCGCAGTAAAAGGCCACGCCGCCGCACACCACCAGCAGCACGCCCCGGGTCGTCTGTCTGTTCCACTCCATTGTCTGCGTTTCCTTTCCGCGATGATGCCAGGGCGGCGGCTCAGCCCTTCCGGTGCTGCTCCGCCACATGGAGATAGCCCTGGGCAGAGGCCCGGTTGCTCTCGATCTCCGCCTCCGTCAGGGGGCGCACCACCTTGGCGGGGCTGCCCAGGATCATGGACCCGTCCGGGGCGTCCATCTTGCCGGTGACCAGGGCCCCGGCGCCCACGATGCAGTTGCTGCCGATCCTGGCCCCGTTGAGGACAATGGCCCCCATACCGATGAGGGTGTTGTCCCCCACGGTGCAGCCGTGGACGATGGCCCCGTGGCCGATGGTGCATCCCTTCCCCACCACCGTCTCCTCGTGAAGGACGGCGCAGTCCTGAATGTTGGTGTCCTCCCCCACGGTGATGGAGCCCTCGTCGCCCCGGAGGACCGCGTTGTACCAGATGTTGACGCCCTTTGCCAGCCGCACGTCTCCGGTGACGGAGGCGCCCTCCGCGATCATCACGTTCTCGTCGGTCTTTCTCTGTTCGTATGTCATGTTGTTCCTCCTGTACAGGTTCGAATAAAGCTAGAGATTCGGCTTTGCCGGACATCAAATTCCTAATTCCTAGCTCCTAATTCCTAATTGACCGCGCTCAGATTCCCTCCGCGAAATTGCCGTTCACAAACACCGGGATCTCCCGCCCGTCGTGGGTGGTGCCGGTGATGTTCAAATCCGCTGTGCCCACCATGAAGTCCACATGGGTGATGGAGTCGTTGAGGCCATGGGCCTTCAGCTCGTCCTTGCTCATCTCCTGGCCGCCCTTCAGGCAGGGATACGCCTCGCCGAAGGCGATGTGGCAGGCGGCGTTCTCGTCGAACAGCGTGTTGTAGAACAGGATCTTCTGGTTGGAGATGGGGCTGTCGTAGGGCACCAGGGCCACCTCACCGAAGTAGCTGGCCCCCTCGTCCACGGTGACGGCGGCCTTGAGGGCCTCCTCCCCCTGCTCCGCGTGGACCTCCACGATCTTCCCCTCCTTCACCACGAAGCGGAACCTGTCGATGATGGTGCCGTTGTGGGACAGGGGCAGGGCGGAGTACACCACGCCGTTGACGCCGGTCTTCAGGGGGGAGGTAAACACCTCCTCCGTGGGGATGTTGGCGATATACGTCTGACCGGCGAGGGTCACGTCGTTGCCCGCCTCCCAGATGTGGCCCTCCGGCAGCTCCACCGTCAGGTCCGTGCCCAGGGAATTGGTGTAGCGGAGGGATTTGAAGTTCAGCTGGTTCAGCTTCTCCACCCGGCGGGCCAGGGTCTCGATGTGCTGGTGCCACTTGTCCACGCACCCGCCGTCGCCGGAGATGCGGACCGCCTGGAAGATGGCCTCCCACAGCTTTTCCATCGCCGCCTCCTCCGGCAGATCCGGGAACACCTTCTTCGCCCAGCTGGGGATGGGGATGGAGGCGATGCACCAGGGGAAGCCGCCGCACATCTGCAGCCGGTCAAAGTCCTTCAGGGCCTTGCCGCTGGCCTGCTGGGCCCGGACGATGCGGCCGTGATCCACGCCCTTGAGATTCTCCGGGTCACTGGCGGAGATGGCCAGGTATGCCGCCCCCTCCAGGGCATAGTCGTTGTAGAAGTGCCGCCGCCACAGGGGCACGGTGTCGAACACGTCGTCCGCGGCGTGGAGGTACTTCATCCGGCCCAGCGCGTCGTCGCTCCAGTTCATCACCACTTCCCGGCAGCCGGCCTCATAGGCCTCCGCCGCGCAGAGCCGGGCGAAGAAGGCGCACTCCACCGGAGAGGAGATCACCAGCGTCTGTCCCCTCTGGACGTTCAGGCCCACCCGCACCAGCAGCTGGGCGTATTCTTTCAGCTTTTCTTCCATGGATCCCATATGATCCCATCCTTTCCAAGGGTTTCCTCACCCAACGTTCATTGTAGAGCATCTCCCCCGCAAAGTAAAGCGGGGACCGGCGGGATTTAAAAAACGTTTACGATTCCCCGGCCCGGTCCTTTCGCAGGGAGATCAGCGTGGCGTTCAGCTCCGCCCCCATGATGAGGGTGACGGCGGTCATATACAGCCAGATCAGCAGGGCGATGGCCGTGCCGATGGAACCGTACAGCAGGGAGTAATTGGCAAAATTCTGCACATAGGAGGCATACAGCCAGTTGAGCGCCAGCCAGGCCACCAGGGCCGTGATGGTGCCGGGCCAGATGTTCCGCCAGGGCTGGCGGCCGTCCTGGGACAGGGCGTACAGGAAAAACAGGGCGAAGTACCCCGCCACCGCCGCCACCGGGAACCGCAGATCCGCCCACAGCTGCGCCCAGAACCGGGGCAGGCCGAAGTTGTCCACCGCGTAGAGCAGCACCCGGTCCCCCACGCTCATCAGCGTCAGCGTCAGGGCGATGGTGGCGATCAGCACCGCGGTGTACAGCAGTGTCTTCACCAGCTGGGACAGGGCCCCCCGGGGCGGCCCCAGGTGGTAGGCGATCCGCACGGAGCGCATCAGTGTGTTGGTGGCCCGCATGGGGAAGTACAGGGAGAAAAACAGGCCGAACAGCAGCAGCTTCACGCTGGGGTTCCGCCCCACATAGGTGAGATACACCCCGATAAAGGATACCACCTCCCGGGGCAGAAAATCCCCCAGCGCCTCCAAAATCGCGTCCACGTTCAGCTGCAGCAGGCCCAGCAGCGAGCTGACGAAGATCAGCAGGGGAAAGATCATGAACAGCAGGTAAAAGGCCAGGGCCGCCCCCTGCATCCCCACATTGTGCCGCAGATACCGCTGCACCAGCAGATAAATGCCCCGCAGGAAGCGGTTCTTCGGCAGCTCCATCCAGTTCCGCCGAGCCAGGCGCCTCATTGCAATCCCTCCCCCTCTTTCCCGCTTCTCTTCCATAGTATGCACCAAAAGGCGCGGCTCTGCCGCCCTTTTTCCGGCTTACTCCCAGGTCTGCCACACCTCCGGGCAGTAGCCCACCGTGGCCTCCTTCCCGTTGCGGACAATGGGGGTCACAAACAGCTCCGGGTGCTCCAGCAGCTTTTCCTCCCGGGCGTCCGGGGTGATATAGGCCATGTACAGGTCCTCATAGGCCCGGCATTTCGTGTTCACCAGGGCGTCAAAGCCCACTTTCTGCTTGACGGACTGGTACTCCCGGGGGGATAATCCCTTTGAGGGCAGGTCGATATACTGGTATTTGATGCGGCGCTCCTTGAACCACCGCTCCGCCTTCTTGGAGTCGAAGGACTTGGAGGAACCAAAGATCTGAATATTCATACTGCGCTCCTGTCTCAAAAATCAAACACATCCGGATATGGAATGGAGGGCCCGATATGACGGACGAGATCAAGCGGCTGAAGGAACTGGTGGAGAGCTCCGGCAGCATCGTGTTTTTCGGCGGTGCCGGCGTCAGCACGGAATCCGGCATCCCGGACTTCCGCAGCACCGGCGGCCTGTACCACCAGGAATGGAAGTATCCGCCTGAGGTGATTTTAAGCCATACCTTTTACGAAAGCAACCCCGAAGAATTTTTCCGCTTCTACCGGGCCAAGATGCTGGCCCCTGATGCCAGGCCCAACGCCG
>CAMMCS010000027.1 GCA_946494635.1 uncultured Oscillibacter sp.
GGCCCCTGAACTTCCTGTTCTCCCAGTGGAAGCGGCTGCTGAACCTGATCTTCCGCCCCTCTGAGGACCCGGGCATCACAGAGGAAGAATTGATCACCATGGTATCCGAGGCGGAGAACGAGGGCGGCCTGGACCAGCATGAGAGCCAGCTGATCCGTTCCGCCATCGAGTTCGGGGATCTGGAAGCCGGGGACATCCTCACCCCCCGGGTGGACATTGTGGCGGTGGAGGACTCCGCCACAATGGACGAGATCGCTGCCGCCTTCGCGGAAAGCGGCTACTCCCGCCTGCCGGTGTACCACAAGGATGTGGACGACATCGTGGGCGTCATCCACGAGAAGGACTTCAACGCCGCCCGCTACCACGGGCAGCATGACATCTCCGGGTGCATTACGCCGGTCCACTACACCACCGCCAACGCGGAGCTGGGCCCCCTGCTGCGGACACTGCAGAAGAAAAAGACCCACATGGCCATCGTGGTGGATGAGTACGGCGGCACCGAGGGCCTGCTGACCATGGAGGATATCCTGGAGGAGCTGGTGGGTGAGATCTGGGATGAGCACGACGAGGTAGTGGAGTCCTTCCGCAAGCAGGCGGACGGGAGCTACCTGGTGGCCGCAGGCGCGGATCTCACCGACCTGTACGATCTGTTTGCCATCCGGGGCGACAGCGACGCCAGCACCGTCTCCGGCTGGGTCATCGACCAGCTGGGCCGCCTGCCCCTGGCCGGGGACCACTTCCAGGCGGAGGGCCTGGACGTCACCGTCACCAAGGTGGACCACCGCCGGGTGCTGGAGGTCCGGGTGGCTCTGGCGGAGGAGCCGGAGGACGCCGAGAGCGGCGCCGCCCGCTGATCTGTTCCAGACACGCCGCCCGTCCCGCCGGGATCCCGGGGGACGGGCGGTATGTTTCCTTTCCGGGGAGGGGCCATGTATATTTACTCATTGAGCCAGTGGCTGCTGTTCTTTTTCATCTACTGCTTCTGCGGCTGGGTATGGGAGTCCTGCTACGTCTCCGCCAAGCGGCGGCAGTGGGTAAACCGGGGCTTTCTCCACGGCCCCATGCTGCCCATTTACGGCACCGGCGCCATCATCATCCTGCTGGCCACCATCCCGGTGCGGGAAAACCCCGCCCTGGTGTTCCTGCTGGGGATGCTGGCCGCCACGGCGCTGGAATACGTCACCGGCGCCGCTATGGAGGCCCTGTTCAAGGTCCGGTACTGGGACTACTCCCAGCAGCCCTTCAATCTGGGCGGCCACATCTGTCTCACCTGCTCCCTGGCCTGGGGCGCCTTTTCCGTCCTGCTGGTGCGCTTTCTGCACCCGCCGGTGGAGTCTCTGGTGCTGCGGCTGCCCGCCTTCCTGGCGGACCCGCTGGCGTTCCTGCTGACCATTTACACCACCGTGGACGCTGTCCGCTCCTTCCAGGCCGCCATGGACCTGCGGGAGGTGCTCACCCGCCTCACAGAGGAGAACGAGGACCTGCGGCGGCTGGCCCGGCGGGTGGAGGTGTACTCCGCCTTTGCAGAGGATGACCTGCGCCGCTTCCGGGAGAAAACGGAGGTGGACCGCCTGCTCCGCCAGCAGCGGCGGGATGCCGCCCTCCGCCAGCTGCAGGACACGCTGAACCGCCAGGCGCAAAAGCATCAGGCCCGGTGGGAGGACGCCCTGCGCCGCCGGACAGAGGCCAAGCTCCAGGCCCTCTCCAACATCCGGGAGGCGCTGGAGGCCTATCAGGCCCGGCTGGAGAACGCCACAGACCTGGCCGGCGAGGCGCTGGAGGCCCGCCGGGGAGAGATCCGTCAGCTGCTGGAGCGCCTGCGGGACCGGGAGTCCGCTGTCCGCTCCCGCACGGCCCGGCGCTATCGGCAGGCGCTTCGGATCCTGCGGGGCAACCCCTCCGCCAGCACCAGGGCCTTCTCCGAGGCGCTGGATTCCCTGCGGAGCCTGCTGGACCGCCGGGACGGCGGCGGGGAGCAGCCATAATCCATGGACCAGGCGCGGCCTCTGGCCGCGCCTGGTCCCGGCTTCTGCGCCGGCAGCTGTATTCCGGCCGCCGGAAGATCCGGCAGGCAAAGACCGCTCCGGCGGGCCCGCGGGCCCGCCGGAGCGGTCTTTTTTCAGAGATTGCGTCCTTCTGTGGGCGTTTCGCTCACCGCCAGTACTCTGTGCCGTCCTCCACGCGGTAATCGTGGCGGTTGGCCGCCTCCATGATGCTGTAATAAGCCCAGTGGGTGGCAGGCACGTCGGTGAAGCTCCGGATCTCATCCGGGTGGTTGTTGATGTACGCCTGGTCGGCCACACGGCCCAGCATCCGGTTGGTGATGGCCGCCACCTGCGCCCGGGTGACCGTGGCGTTGGGGCGGAAGCTCCCGTCGGAGTAGCCGTTGATCCAGCCGAAGCCGGCTGCGCCGGTGACCTCCTCATAGTACCAGGCGTCCGCCGGCACGTCGGTGAAGGCCTTGCCCGTCGGGGCTTCCACGTCGGCAAAGCGCATGGCGATGACCGCGAACTGCGCCCGGGTGATGGGCTGGTTGGGCCGGAAGGTGCCGTCGGAGTAGCCGTTCACGACCCCCAGGGCGGAGATCACGCGGATCGCCTCAGCGCACCACATGTCCTCAGGCACGTCCTGGAAGGTCATCCCGCCGGGCACGTCCTTGTCCAGCAGAAGGTTGTAGAACATCTGGGCCACCTGGCCCCGGGTCATGTTGGCGTCGGGGCGGAAGCTCCCGTCTCCGAAGCCGTTGAGGAACGCGTTGTGATCCACCGTGTTCAAAAGGTCCGCCACGCCGGTGGCGTTGGGATCTGCCAGCTGCTCCAGCCGGCGGAAGGAGGCCTCGATGGTGTGGTCCTCCCGGACGTTCTCAAAGGTGTAGCGGCTCACGGCGCCCACGCTGTCGCCGTCCACGATCACGTCGTCGATGGCATAGCCCTCGTCGGCGCTGATGCGGAAGGTCTGGTCGTCGCCGCGGCTTACGCGCACGGTGCCGCTGGGGGAAATGCTGCCGCCGCTGCCGGCGTCTGCCTCGATGGTGTAGCGGGTGTCCCCGCCGCCGCCACCGCCGCCTCCGCCGCCACCCCCGCCGCTGCGGGAGATGGTCACGGTCACGCTGTCGGTGCGGCCGGCATAGGCTCTCAGGCCGGTGGCCGTCACCGTGTAGGTGCCGATGTCCACCATGGCGTTGATGGCAGCCTCCGTCGTGGTGTAGGCGGTCGTCGTGCCGCCGGTGGTAATGGTCAGGGTATAGTCGCTGTTGATGTCCAGCGGGCTGCTGTTGTAGGTCACGGTGATGGAGCCCGCCTTGGCGGTGCCGTCATAGGTCCAGCTGGTCCTGGCCACGGTCAGCTCGAAGGGGAACACCTGGCCCTGGCTGGCCTTGATGGTGAAGTACACCGTCTTTTCTTCCCCGTCGTAGTTGCCGATGCCGGTGACGATGGCCCTTGCCTGGGTGGTGGGTTCCGTGTTGTCCGCGTAGGCCACGGTGTAATCCCGGCCCTCCGTCAGGATGGTGTTGGGATCGTCCGCGTCCCGGACAACCACATCGGGCTCCACCGCCTTTCCGTTGTTGTAGTCCTGCTCCGGGATGTCTTCCACCGTGAAGCCCCTCGCGGCAGGCCGGATGGTGAACTCCTGAACTGCCATGCCGGTGAAGTTGTTGCCTGCAGCGGTGATAAGCGCGTAGCCGGTGCCGGCGTCCACGTTGTTCCTGTAGCCCACCGTATAATCCGTGCTGCGGTCAGGGTCGCCCGGGCCGGTGACGGTGACATCAGGCTCCACCGCGCTGCCAGTATAGGCGGCGTTATCCACAGAGATGGTCAGGTCGCTCAGGTCTCTCTGCTGGATGAGGAACACGAAGGTGCCGGTCTGGCCGTCGTAAGGGCTGCCGGAGACGCCTGTGGCGGTGACCACATACAGGCCCGCCGCGCCCAGCGTGGTGGCTTCCTCGTAGAGCTCGCCCTTCACCGGTGTCCCCTCGTTGGGATAGTAGTCGTAGGTGAGGGTATACGCGCCCTTGTCATCCACCTCCGTGGTGCCGGAGTACACCCGGATGGTGCCGTTGATGTCTTTATCGCCGTAGGTGTAAATTTCGGATGTGCCGTCGTTGAGGGTCAGCGCGCCCGCCTTCGCCGGCAGCAGGGTGTAGGTCAGCCGGATCTCGCCCTCATAATTGTCGCTGACATCGAAGCTGACGGTAATGGTGTAGGTGCCCACCTGGGTGAAGGTCAAAACGCCGTATTCATCGGGCTTCACACCGCCGGAGCACGTCACGGTGTAGTCCGTGCCGTACACCAGCTCCGTGCCGCCGAAGGTGACGGTGGCCTCCGCGTGGTTGGTGGCATTGTCATTGACGTAGCCGAAGTACCGGTCAAGCACCGCGCTGAGGGAGCTGGCCTCTCGGGCGTCGATGGCAAAGGTCTTGTCATCCCCGTCGGTGAAGTTCACGGAGGTGCCCAGCGCCCTTACCGTGACGGTGCCGGTGCCGGAGATATTTGTGCCGTAATCGACCTCGTAGTCCATACCGGGCGTCAGGGTCTCGGTGTAGCTGCCGCTGCGGAACACCACGGACACACCCGGCGTGATCTGGCTGCCGGTATAGGGATAGCTGGCGTCCACTCCCTGGATCATATTGGAGGTGATGCGCGCCTGGTCGATCTGCACCACAGCGGAGTCATATACATCCTGGGCGCCGGCCGCGGAGATCACAAAGTAGACCGTGTAGGTGCCGGCGTCCTTGAAGGTCGGCTCTTCTGGGCTATAAGGCGCGGTTGATTCAACCGTATTGTAGCGCACCGTATAATCTGCAGGGCTTGTGACTGTCAGGTCGATCCCGTGCTCCTGGCCGTTATAGGTGACCTGCTTATCCTGGACGGTGTACTGGATCATGTTCGCCGCTGCGGAAACCGTCAGGGTATAGCTGGAGGTCGCCGGGTTATAGTTGTCGTCGCCCGACAGCTCCGCGGTGATTCTCGTTGTCCCGCAGTTCTTCAGCGTCAGCACGTATGTATCTTCCGAAGCAAAGTCCGCGATATCCGTCAGGGTGCTGGTGTATTTGACCGTTCCGCTGTAATTGGGCAGAAGCGTTTCGAGATCCTTCAGGTTCCCGCTATAAGTTCCAGCCTCGAAGGCGGCGGTAGCGGTGTCTGCCTCAAAAACGTCTTCCGGCAACGCCCTGGAAATGACAACCGAGAAGGTGTCCCCGTCCTCGATATAATCATCGGCCGTTGCCGTCCAGGTAATCTCATATGTGCCGGCATCCGTGGCGGCGGGCAGATTTTCTTTGCTCCAGCCAGAGCCAATCGTCTGTCCGTCCTTGGTGACGGTGAAGGCGATGGTCATATCGTCCGTCGCCCCCCGGACGCTCACCAGCTCATGCTTCTGGCCGTTATAGGTCAGGCCGCTGATCGGCAGCACGCTCAGGCGCATGCTGCCTGCGGAGATGCGGAGCTCATAGGATGCGTTTGTGCCCTCCTTCACCGTATAGTTGCCGTTCGGTTCAACGCTGATGGTGGCCGTAACGGTTGTGTCGCCCGTGGCGATGGGCGTCACGACGCCCTCCGCATCCACCTCCGCTTTGGTAGAATCCCCAACGCTGTAGACAACGGTCACGCCCTCCGGCATTGTGCTCAGTTCCGTGCCGCCGTCTCCGACAGAGGCGTTGGTGAAGATCAGCGGGTTTTCCACCGGCTGGCCCACATTGCCGTTGCGGGAGCGATACTGATACCGCACCGTCAGCTCCGCGGGCTTGATGGTGTAGGTGCCGGACACAATTTTAATCTCGTAGTTGCCCGCCTTTTCACCGCTGTGATCTGCCGTGATGGTATAAGTGCCCTGATTTACAGGCGTCTCGTCACCAACGAACTTGGGCGCAATCACGAGGCCGTTCTCATCATCGTCGTTGACGATGCCCGCGCCTTCACCATTTGTAAGAGCGCTGGTATAGGTCAGCTTGTTCAGGGTTGCACCATAGAAGCTCTCCTGATCTTCCAGCGTAATGGTGATGGGCCGCTTTGTCACCTCGTAGTCGCCGTTGGTGACCGTAACCCGGTAGTTGCCCACCTGAGTCGGGGTGCCAGCGGTGATTTCCTCTCCATCTGCCTCGGCATAGATCTTGTAGCTGCCGCTGACATCACTGCGCGCTGTGGCATCCGTGGCCAGGGTCAAACCCGCCACCTCTGTCTCGTCTGGTGCCAGGCCGCTCTTGTTTTCAGAGTTTGTGTCCTCATACTGCGGTGTTTTGCCGCTCAGATCCGGCGTTTCGCCGTAAATACCATCGTCATCGCCGATGATGACATTGATAGGCCGCGGGGTGATGGTGAACTTCGGTGCATCCGCCGCCAGCTGGAGCTTGTAGTTCGGGCTGACAACGAGCTGTTCCAGGTTCAGGGCATAATCGCCGGCATCCTCGCCGGGGTCGCGGGCCAGCTCGCCGGTGATGGATGCTCCATCACCATCCACCAGCCCCTCCGGCGTATAGCCGATGTCCGGGTCTTCCTCGCCGTAGACCTTGGTCAAATCATCTTTCTCCGGCGTGATGGTGACGGTTTTCGGCGTGATCTTGCCGGCGGCGGTCTCCGTCACGGTCAGGGTGCTTGTTCCGGACGGGGTGCCGCTGCCCACATACTTGTAATTCCCAGCGGTGGCTTCATCCTTGAAGGTCACCGTATAGGTCACATTGATGTGGTTCCCCTCGGTGACATCCTTGTTATCATAGGCCGCTTTGGCAGTGACCGTAATTTCATCTGCCTTTTTGCCAGCCGTGATTGTCAGCACGGGATCCAACTTAGCATCCACTTCGGCATTGCCGTCGTAGGCCTTATCCACCTTCCCCGTAAGGCCGCTGGAGAGGGTGAACTCCGCCGGGGAGACCACCGCCTCGAAGTCACCGGTATGGGTGCCGTAGTTGGCGGTAACGATCCGGTAATACACCGTGTATGTGTCGGCATTGGTGACCTTGAGGGTGCTGGGGTCTGTCGTCTCCGTGCCGCTCTCACCCAACTTGTAGTAAATGGTGCAGCTGCCCTCCAGTGATGAGCCGTCTGTTTCCGTTACTGTCACGCTGCCCACCGGATGGGCCTCGCCGTCGTAATAGTCCTCATAGCCGTTCGTGGTGACGGTCAGGGCCTCCTGTCCGGCGGGGTCGATGTCCACGGTGACCTGTGCGGTGGCCGTGGTATAGTTGTCGCCACTTCCGGGGGTATAGACGGCCGCCAGGTAGTAGGTGCCCGCCGCGGAGGGGATGTTGCCGCCCCCGTTGGGGTTCACATACTCCGTTTTATAGTCAGGATCTTCATAGAACGTATAGGAAACGGAGCCATTGGGATTCGTGCCGGCCGCCGACACGCCCGCCGGCTTCGCGGCGGTGGCCTTGTAGTCCTCTTCCACCGTCAGCTCACTGCCGTCAAAGGTGGTGGTGATCTGCCCGCCCTCAGCCTCGTCAAAGGTCAGGGCCGGTGCCACAGCGGTGATGCCCACGGTGACGTCGGCAGTCAACTCGACCTTGGCGATGATGTAGTTGTCCATATCGCTACCGGACAGGGCAAAGTCAGCCTCCTCGATGCCGGTAACGGTCTTGTTGCCCACATCGGCGTCCGTTGTCTGTCCCTGGGCACCGGCAGCCAGCCCCACGGAGACGTTATCGTTCGCCACGTTCCCTCTGAACGTGATGCCGCCGTCTTCCTTCTTCAGCGTCACATCCGTCTCGCCGTCGTACGTCTTGTCCCAGGCGGCGACGCCGCCGGTGACGGTGATGGGGGCCTTTGTAATCTCGCCGGTGTGCTCCCGGGTCACTGTGCCCGTGCCGTCATCCCCGGCGGTTGCTGCAACGCTTCCGAAGGTGTAGTTGCTGATATTGGCTCCGCCCGTGGGCTCCAGGGTGTAGGTGATGGTGAGCGGCTTGTTGTCTTCGGCGTTTTTGTCCTCAAATTCGCCGGAGGCGGTGACGGTGAAGCCCTCGCTTCCGATGGCGCCGATGACGGAGAAGTCAATCCCGGTTTGATCCATCGTCTCAAGACCGTCATACGGTTTTTGGGTCTTGGGGTCACCTGTAATGGTCACGTCCTTGGGCGTGATGTTCACCTTGATCTCGCCGATCTCCGTGGTGTAGCCGTCGGCGGAGACCTTGTACCAGTAGTGTTTGCCCTCGCCGGTGCTGTCCGCCACGTCTTTGACGTAGAGAGGAGAGTCTTGCCACCCCGAGGTCTCCTCCGTAGGCCGTGTGGCGCTCTGCATCACTTGGACTTTCGCACCCGTGATGGTGTCCCCGATCTTCACCGCTTCTTTGGCGAGGTCGTGGCCATCGCCGTCGTAGGTCTCGCTGTAGCTGGCCTCGATGGTGCCCACGCTGGCTTCCTCGATGGTGATTGGCACCGCGTCGGAGGTTTCATTGTAGTTGTCATCCCCCGGGTAGGTGACCTTCAGCCAGTAGTCGCCGGGATTCACGGGAGTTCCCATGGCATCAATATCACCAGCCGCGAGTACATCCTCTTCCGTTTCGTATTCATCGCCATCATAGAAGGCGTATTCCAGCTCCAGGGCAGGCTTCGCCGCGCCCTCATGGGGGGCGGAAACCGTGGCCTTCTTATAGCCGGGCGTATCGCTCGTTCCCTCGGGAATGGCGCTGCCGTTGTAGGTGTACTCCGTCTCGACATCCTTCACGTCAATCGTGGGCGTGCCCTTGGCCACGTTGACCTTGTAGCTGACCGACGTCTCCTCAATCATGATAAGGCCGCTGTTGGGATCTTTCACGGCCGCGGCGGTGACGGTGACGGTGGCCTCGCCCACCTTCAGGGGCGTCACGGTGCCGGTAACAGCGTCTACGGTCACTACGCCGGTTCCGTCATCCGCGTAGCTGATGCTGCCTCCATTGCCGCCATTGGCTTCACCCGTAACACGGATGATGTCGTTCAGGGTGATTTCCACGGGGGTACCCGCAACCACCTCAGTCCCATCGTCTTTTTTCAGGGTGATGGTCTGGTCGGCGGTGGTGATTTCAAAGGTATAGCTGCAGATCCCCGACTGGTAGTTGGTGCAGCTATCCGCCACCTTGACCTCCATCGCATAGGAGCCCGGCGCGGAGACGTGGATGGGGCCGTTTGTCCATTCTGTTTGTGCCTGTGCATCTCCGCCGGTGGGCGTGTAAGTATAACGGTAAGACAGGGCGGCTTCTTGCACCCCATGTGTCGGCCAGCCGGAGATCGTGGGTGCCGGCACATCATAGCCTGCCGCCGAATAGGGCATAGACAGTTTCGTCTTTTCCGGCTCCGCCAGCGTCAGCGTGGCCTTTTCGATGGTGACCCGCGTGAAAAGCGACCCGCCCTTGATCTCATAGTTCGTCGCAGGGTAGTCATAATTTGCCGTCACGGTATATCTTCCCGCGTTGGTGTGGGTGGGGTCGGCCCCGCTGTAGGTATAACCGGTAAACGTAGCTGTGTCGTCTTCCTTCATCTGTTCATTTAGAGCAGCCGTAAGCGCCTCCACCGCAGACGTCGGCGCCTCATACGGCTGGCCGTCATAGGTCTCGTTCGTAAGGCTCCATGCAGGGAGGTTCAGCTCTGCCGGCGTGATGGCCCAGTTGGGATTCGTGAAGGCCAGCTCCAGTCCCCCGCCCGACGGCGCGCCAGTCCCTACCCAGTAGTAGTTGTTATCCGTGAGCCTTGCAGAGACGGTGTAGTTCCCCGCATCCTTTGCACGGCCTTCCTCGATGGTAAACGCGACAATCCCCGTACCCTTGAACACGCCCTGGATGGTGGTTCCCTCCATTTTGTACTCAAAGATCTGGCTCGAAGGAAGCGTTACCAGCTGCCGATAGTCACCGCTATAGACGTAAGACCGGACACTCGTGCTGATTGTTGGCGTCTGCACTGACCGTTTGCCAATCGACCAGGGGATTTTCACAGACGGTTCGTCCTCTTCCTGCCCCAGCCAGCAGTGGTTGGCAAAGGCCTCCTCTGTCAGCGTCGCCGTGGCGGTGTATCCCTTGGCATCCACGCCCGTATTGCCGCTGACCTCATAGAGCGCGTCCGCGCCCGGATCCGCCACGCCGGTCTGGCTCCGGCCATTGTACACCAGCCCCTGGACAGCCTGCGGCAGCGCCTCCGGCCTCTTGTACACATGGACATCCCTGATAAGCTCATACGGGTCTCCATAGCTGGGATTGGTCAGCGTGATGGCAACCCGGTAGTCTCCGGCATTTTCGATGGGAGCAATGTCAATGGAGTTGCCCTCACCCTCCATCTGGGCAGTGCCGTTGCCGGAGCCGCTGGTGCCGTTGATCCTTTCATACGTCCACGCGATCTCTGTGCCCGCCGGGACGAGGAGCAGGCGGATGGTCTCCTTCGCGTCATCGCCGTAGGTGGGATTCAGCGCCATGGCCTCTACGATGCTCCAGTCCCCATAAACAATCTCGTAGCGGTGGGTAATGGTGACGGTGCCGCTGGTTCCCACTTCCACCACATTGATATCATAGGGAGCGTCCGTCGTCCCGTATACAAACTTTGTTTCCGGATCCACGAAGTAGACGCTGGCGTCGTATGTATAGGTGACGGACACCTCGCCGGTCCACTCCGCATCCCGCGGAGGCGGGGTCATCTCGCTATAACTGTCGTTGTAATACAAAATCTCCGGCTCGCTGATTCCTTCCTCAGGGGCGCCCGACACCGTGATCGCCACACGGCTTCCGTCCTGCGTCACCAGATTGCTGGCTCCGCCGAAGGCGATCCGGGAGAAGTCCAGCTCCTGCCGCTCCACCAGCACGCCCACCTGCAGATGGGTGGTTTCAACGCTGCTGGCCGTGACAGGGTTCTTGTCCGCGTCCACCAGATAGGAATACGTCTCCGGATCCGGCGTGAAGGTCACAGGAAAATACTGAACTTCGTTGTTGTTATAGGTCAGAGGAGTATCCGGCTCGTCCCATTCTAAAGTGCCGCCGTCAACCTGGGGCAAATCCACATCCCTCAGGGTCTGCTGCGTCTCACCGGAGGCGGCGTCGGCCTTGAGCAGGATCTCTACTGTTTGCTTTTCCGCATGATCCGGATTATGATTGCTGTTCTGGCATACAAAGGTAACCGTGGAACCGCTGCTTCCCGTGATCTGGCCGTCATCGCTGATCGCGGTTACCTTGTAGTTATGGCCGGTGGCCTCTTGATAGTCCTTCTCGCCTGGCTGGATCGCCGCATTGTGGGTATGCTCTACCGATTCCCACACACCCTCGGAGACCTCCGTATAGTGGCGGTCGCAGGTGTACTGGTAATAGGCGTCTTCCGTGCAGGTAGCCGAAATTGTTTCGCGCTCTGCGTAATCATAATTGATTCCCAGCGCCGGCAGGGTCTCCCGCAGGATCTTCGTCTCGTCATGATACTGGTAGCTATAAAGCCTCCATCCGGCCTGCTCACACTGGGCAGGCTGGTAGTCCGTCAGCGTCAGGGGGCTGACTGGGCCGGTGTAGCAGTTCACCTCGTTGTCAAACAAATCCTCAATATCCGCGTTTGGGGTCTTGATCAGGGTGCCCATTGTCACCTTCGTCTCGGTGCCATCGGGCCCCGTGATGGTCTGTTCGCCGTAGTAGGCGCTCAAAGCATTGTTGCCGAATGCCTCTTTTTTAACCTCTGTCAGCACTTCCGACTCCACTGTCAGCGTTTTCATCCCGGTGAAGCCGTAGAAGGCGCGGTATCCGATGCTGGTCACCTTCTCCGGAATCGTCAGCTCCTGGACGCCCTCGTTATTGCCTTCCATGCTGCACGCAAAGGCCTCATCCCCAATGGTCACCAGGGTGCTGGGCAGGCTGATCGCACTGGCGGCCCGGTTCCCGGCGAAAGCGCCGACGCCGATCTCCGTGATCCCCTCCGGGATCGTGACCGTTTCCAGCTGGACGCCGGAGAAGGCCCGCTTCGGGATCTTGTTCTCTGTTCGCTCTGGAGTGCCGCCCTCTTCCGGGGTCTCCACCGCGGTGATACTGCCGCCCAGCTCCACGCCGTCGATCTGGCTGCAGCCGCTGAAGGCATAGGAGCCCAAGGTCTCCACGTTGGATAGGTCAAGGGTGCCCGTGTCCTCATTGCCCTCGTCCGTAAACGCCGCGCTGCTCAGGCCGGAAAAGGCATTCTCGCCAACGTATGTCAGGTTAGAGGCATCTTGGAACGTCACCTGATTTATGCCGCTTATTCCTGCAAAGGAATTATTGCCAATTCCTGTGATGCCGGCACCGATAAAAATTTTGCTATAGCCGCCAGCTTTCCAGGGAGTATCATACGAATCATAATTAGGAATTGCAGAATTATCTGCCTCTGCTCCATCACCGGGGACAATCATCATTACATATTCGTTGATTGTATCCTCCGCTGTCTCAAAGTGACGGCTGACTGTAATACGGTAAAGATCCGTATTAATAATGGGCAAATAGTTGCCTTTCTCGAACCGCGTTTCTCCCGCGGGCAGTGCGTTATTGAGTTCGGCAATTTTTTGATTTACCCAAGTATCAGCCGCCGAACCTGACGTCGGCGCACTAGCCGCCATAGCCGTCACCGGCAGCAGGGCGGCCACCATCACCGCCGCCAGAAAGCCGGACAGCATCCTCCGCAGAGCTTGTCGTTTCATCGTTTCTTCCTCCTTTGTCTGGGTATTCCTCTATCTCCACCGCCGGCAGCCGGCGGATCATTTTCCTCTCGCCTCAGCGGGCCGGCTCCAGCGCCGTGTCCGCCTCCCACCCGGCGGAGAGCTGCTCCGTCTCCAGCATCCGCTGGTAGGACTGCTCCGCCAGCTGCCGCACGGTCTCCTCCACCTCCGCCCAGGTGCGCTGGTACAGCCGCCGCAGCCCCCGGGGGCTGGCCCGGCTCTCCTCCACCCGGGCGTCCCGGCACAGGGCCTGGATCTCACCCGTCACCTGGGTGCGGCGCATGGGCCGGCCGCTGCGGGTGACAAACAGCGGCCCGGACGGGATCCCCTGCCGCCGGGCGTATGCCAGCAGCTCCCTCCGCAGGCAGTCCGGCAGAAGGACGCCGTCGGGCGGCAGCCGCCCCGCCGCAGCAGCCTCCGCCGTGACGCCGGCCAGCTCCCCGATCCGCAGCCCCGTCAGGGCAAAGACCTTGATGAGCAGGTAGGTCCGCTCCCGGTTCAGACGCCTGGCGGCCTGCAGCAGCCGCAGGTACTCCGCCCGGCTCAGGGCAGGCTGCGGCTCCTGAGAGACCTCCAGCCGGTCCGCCAGCTGCAGGTCCCGGCGCCCCATGTGATCCAGCAGGCCATTGACCGCGGAAATGCTGGTGTTCACCGTCCCGGGGGAATAGCCCTCCGCCAGCAGGGCGTCCCGCCAGGCGGCCAGGCTCCGCCGGGTGATCCGCTTGTCCGGGGGCAGGTATGTATAAAACCCCTCCAGCTTGGCGGCATACAGCCGGATCGTATCCCGTTCCCGGCCCTTGTCCGCCAGCCATCGCAGATGCTCCCGGATGGTATCCGGGTCCAGATACGCCCCGCCCTGCTCCGTCGGGAGGGACGCCGGCCCTCTGGCCGGCATGCGCTTTCCCAGCTCCAGCTCTATCGCCATCATCCCCTGTCAGCAAAAGCAATATTCTTCCATTTTTGATGCAGCAACAAAATCACTATTTTGTCATAAACGCACTGTCAGCAGTTTCATCATACCCCACGCCGCGCGGGGAAATTTGGCGAAAAATGGAAAGTCAATTGATGAGATCCCAAAAAGTGCGCTCAATGTCCAGGGTCGGCAAATTTTTTTCCTTGCCGGCCCTGGTTTCCGTGTAAAAATACAGAAATTCGCTTGCATACCAGCTGTGATCGTGGTAAAATTGTCCAATAAGCAGGCGCGTTTATGTAGGAGCTCGCCTTTTCAGTCCGCGCGCTTAATGACAAAATAGTGATTTTGTCTCTAGCAGATAAGCCCCAGACGATTCAGTGTTCTGGCGTGTTCCGCGCTGGTGGCTGCCAAATAGATCCGGGTAGTCTCCACACTGCTGTGGCCCAGCACATCCGCCAGGCGCACCACATCACGGCAGGCCCGGTAGAAGGTCCGGGCAAACAGATGGCGCAGGTTGTGGGGGAAGACCTTCCCCGGCGCCACGCCGGCTCCGGCGCACAGGGACTTCATCTCCGCCCAGATCTGTTTGCGGGATACGCTTTTTCCGCTTCTGGTGAGAAAGATCTCACCGGAGGCGATTTTTTCTTTCTCCGCGTATCTCAGCAGCTTCTGCCGCAGCCGGGCCGGCAGCAGGATAACCCGGATCTTCCCCTTGAGGGAGATTTCCGCAGAGCCCTGCCGGGCGGCCTCCACGGTGATATAGCGCACCTCGCTGACCCGGATCCCGGTTGCGCAGATGGCCTCCAGCAGCAGGGCCAGGCGGGTCCGGCCCTGGCGGCAGGCGGTGCTCAGCAACCGGTCGTACTCCTGCCGGGTCAGCTGCCGGCTCTCCTCCCGGAAGGGCCGCCGCTGAATCCGCAGCGCCTTTACCCGACATTCCGGCCAGCCGGCAAAGGTGAAGAACTTGTTGATGGCGGCCGCCATGGAGTTGACTGTCACCGGGGCAAATCCCCGCCTGATCAGCGACTCCTTCCAGGCCGCGGCCCTCTCCCGCGTGACGGGCGCCTCTCCCAGCCAGGCGGCAAAGGCCCGCAGGTCCCGCAGATATTTCTCCCGGGTTCCGGGCAGTCGCTCCTCCGCCTGCAGTGCCCGGGCAAAGGTCTGGATCCCCTCTGCTGTAATGATCCGGTCTTTCATCGCAATCTCCTCCTGTCTGATATGCTGCACCCTAATTTTACCGTCAGGACAGCTGTTTATGTACAGATTTTCCCCTGTTCATTCAGAAACCCTTGGAAATTGCGCAAAAAAGCCGCCAGGGCGGGTGTCTCCGTTCTGACGGTGGATGCTTTTGCGGGACTGCTGCCGGCGTGAAAAGAGGCCGGGCGGAGCATGCTCCGCCCGGCCTCGCCGGCTTTTGTGGGATTTGGGATTACAGGCTGTTCCAGAACCGGTGCCGCACCACCGTGAATCGAGCGCGGGCGGCGCTGCCGGCTGTTGATATTCCGGGAGTAACCCAAAAGCGGCGCTTTGGACACGGCTATCCCGTGCCGTCAAAGCGCCGCTTCTCGATATCAAAATCAACGGGCTCCAGGCAGCAGAAGCGGGCAGGCTTACCCTGTCTGTAAGCCGCGCCGCCGGGCGTCATTCCTCCAGGCCATACTCCCGGCGGAATTCCTCCAGCTCCGCCGCGTCCCGGTCGTCCAGGGCGTGGAGCCCGCCCCGGCCCTCCATGTGGTGGGTCAGCTCGTGGGAGAGGGTGGTGTACAGCT
>CAMMCS010000028.1 GCA_946494635.1 uncultured Oscillibacter sp.
AAGAGCCGGGCCGGAGCCGCCTCCGGCCCGTTTCTCCTTGCCCTGAACCATGTAAATTGGAATCAAGTGCGGGATTTTTTCAAAATCATATTGATCATCAAAGCCAGGAGGGAGGCAGACAGCGCCATCCAGGCAAAATACAGCAGCAGCAAGAACGCGCTGTACACCAGGAGCATCGGGCTGTCCCATCCTCTGGAAAAAAACACCTCTGGAAACAATGTGATGACCTGGATCCCAAGCCCCATGACGAGCAGCGCCCCAGCGCTCAAAATCAGCGGCATCCATCTCCGGCGTCCTGCGCAGTTCTTCAGGAAAATCAGCTGTGCCGTAAATACTGCCGCCAGAAAGAGCGCCAAAGCCCCTATCTCCAGGGATGTGAATGAGGTTAGAAAGTGGGGAAGGTTTGCCAGTGTCGTGAATACCGCCATTGAAATCCCTCCCGATTCCCTCTTATTCCAGGTTTCCGCTCTCCGCTCGCTTTTGCAAAGTGGTGGAGTTCAGCTGGGACAGGTAGACGATCTGCCGGTGGTAGGGGTGGTCGCAGACCACGAAGGACTTTGGGATCTCGCCGGAGATATCCAGCACTACGCCCTCTTTTTCCGCTGCCGCCAGATACTCCCGGGTCCGCTTGCCGTAGCTGCACTTGTCCAAGTCAAAGATGCCGATGATCCGGCGGTCCGGGAGGATCTCGTTTTGGCCGATATGGAGATACATTGTGGTCTCCTTTCAGGGGGATGCGTCCGATTGGACGTGGGAATCCAGCCGGGTTGCCGGCTTGTCCCAATGCGCCCCCCATTTTCTTTTTGAGACATCAAAAAGAAAATGCGCCGCGCCCGGTGGAAAAGAAAAAATGTTCGGCGGGTCGGTCAGCGCAGGCGCAGACCTCCTGCCGCCGGCGGGGGATGGCTGGCACTCCCCTGTAGAAGTCAGGGACGGAAACGTCCGGCTCTTGGGGAACCCTTTGGCCCGGGGAAGTCTGGGATACCCGCTGCGCCTCTTTTCGCTGCCGCTGGCCCGGTGGTTGATGTGGCTTCTGCAACGGGCCAATGAGGGCATCGGCCCCTACGAATGCCTGGGCAGCGCGCAGCAGCTGCGCAGCCGTTGGCGGCTCTGCCGCTTACGGCTGCGGCGTACCCCTTGCGGGTAAAGCGGAACGCGCGGAAGGAGGAACCAGTGGAACACTGGTGACGGAAATACTGGGAGCGCCGCAGCGCGAGACAGTAAAAGAGGAGCTGGTCAAATGAGTTCTTGCACCCCGTTGACCTCCGCACCCGCGCCGCGGGAATCCGCTGCCAAATGTGCACCGCACCCCGCCGCGCCCGTCGGCCGTCTGTCGAAAATACGCAGGCATCATCTCACGCCGATCCCCGTACAGCAACTTTGCACATATGTGCAAAGTTGCGACCAAAAGCGCCCTTTTCTTTTGGACCGTGCACGGCCCGTTTTCTTTTCGGACAAGACCGAAAAGAAAATGGGGGGTGCATCCCCGCTGGACAAGCCCCCTGGCGGGAGCCAGACCACCGTGGCCGCCGTCCGGCGGCCCATCCAATCCTATAGTTTGGAAATTCCAAACCCAACCGAGCCAGCCACAAAATAGAGAAGAAATACGGTCATAATCTCTGATATTGGCAGCGACGACGGCATGAAGATACAGAGGGCAAGCCCGATCACTCCCGCTATCGGCGGGATCCACAGAAGCCAGCGGTTTTGTTTGCTGAACAGTCCCACAAACAGCATCCATAAAAACGATGCCGCCGGAATTCCCAGCATCCAGATCAGCGGGATCTCGTGCAGGCTCATGGCGATCCTCCTTCTGAATTTCCGCAGATGAGAGCTTCCTTCACCCGATAGCACCCTGTTTCACATGGAACACTTTCCCGCCCAGCAGCTGGGGCAAGCGGTCGTCCTCACAGCAGGTGATGAACACCTGGCCGCCGGCAATGCGGTTCAGGACGAACTCCTGCCGCCGGGGATCCAGCTCGCTCAGGACGTCATCCAGCAGCAGCACCGGATATTCTCCAGTGGCGTTCTGGTAGATCTCCCGTTCCGCCAGCTTCAGCGCCAGGGCCGCCGTGCGGGTCTGACCCTGGGAGGAATAGGATTTTGCCTCCCTCCCGTCGATGGTGATGACCAGGTCATCCTTGTGGGGCCCGGACAGGCACATCCGAGAGGCCCGCTCCGCCGCCTGGTGGGACTCCATATGGGTACGCAGCTGTTCCGTGAGGATCTCTATTTCCGCCGCCGGATCCGTGACGGAGGATACGGTCTGGTACATGATCTCCAGCTGTTCCCGGCCGCCGGAGCACTCCAAATGGTGGCGGGCGGCATAGCGGTTCAGCGCCTCTGCAAACTGGGCGCGGTAATGAATCAGCACCGCGCCGAAGCGGACCATCCGCTCGTTGAAGTCCGGCAGCAAATCCAAAAGATCCGGCCGGTCCTCGCTGTCCCGGAGGATCCGGGTCTTATGGTCATAGAGCCGGTGGTATTCCGCCAGGGCAGCCGCATAGCGGGGCCGCAGCTGGCAGAGGGCCGTGTCCATAAATCGCCGCCGGGAGGCGGCCCCCTCCCGGATGAGGTTGAGATCCTCCGGACAGAAGAACACGGTGTGATACACCTGGCTCAGGGCCGCGCTGTTTTTGGCGGGCACCTGGTTCACCCACATCTTTCGGCGCCGGTCCCGGTACAGCTCCACGCGCGTCCGAAATTCCCGCTCCCGGGAAAGGACCCGGCTTTCCAGCAGGGCGGCAGATGCGTCAAAGGCGATCATTTCCCGGTCGCTTCTGGCCCGTGGCGATCTGCCGCAGGAGAGATAGACAATGGCCTCCAGGAGATTGGTCTTGCCCTGGGCGTTTTCCCCGAAGATCACGTTGCAGTCCGGGTCAAAGGCTACCCTGCCGCAGCTGTAATTCCGGAAATCCCGCAGCTCCAGCTCAAGAATCCGCATAGGCCGCCGTATAGTGCACTCCCCGGAACACCACGTCGTCCCCGGGGCGGATCTTCTTGCCCCGCATGGTACAGACCTCGCCGTTGACAGTGACCTCGCCGGACTGGATGCACTCCTTTGCCTCGCCGCCGGAGGAGACCAGATTGGCGAATTTCAGCAGGTCCTGAAGCTTGATAAACTCCGTACGAATGGTGATTGTTTCCATTTTCTCACTCCGCGCTCTTCAGCCGCACCGGCAGAACCATATAGAGGAAGTTCTCCTCGCCCTCCGTGGGGACGATGATGGCAGGGGATACGCCGGTGTTCAGCTCGATCTTCACCGTATCCGCCGGAGCGTACCGGAGAGCCTCCATCAGATAACGATTGTTGAAGCCGATCTCCAGCCCGCCGCCGTCGCCGGAGAGGCGGCAGACATCCTTTGCCTCGCCGTTGCCGGTCTTTGCGGAGAGAAGTACCTTATCATGGTCAAACAGGCACCGCACCGGGCTCTTCTGCTTCTCGGAGATCACCACGCTGACCCGGTCGATGCTCTCCATCAGGAACTTGGCGTCCGCGATGACGGTGATAGGGTTCTTGCGGGGGATGGCATGGCTGTAATCCAGGAACTCCCCCTCCAGCTGGCGGCAGATCAGCTCCGTATCCCCAACCTCGAAGAGAATGTGACTCTTACCCAGGGTGACGGTGGTGAGATCCTCTGTGTCAGCGCAGATATTCTTCACCTCGTTCAGGGCGCCGCCGGGGGCCACGAAGGAGAAGGCGCCGCCGTCGATGCGCTCCAGCTTCTCCCGCCGCAGGGCCAGGCGGAAGCCGTCTACCGCCACCATAGTAAGCCCCTGGTCCGTGATCTCAAACAGGGCGCCAGTGTGAATGGGCCTGCTCTCATTGGTGGATACGGCGAAGGCCGTCTCCTCGATCATGGCCCGCAGAATTTTCTGCTGGACAGAAAAGGCGTAGTTGTCCTCCACCTCAGGCAGCTCCGGATAGTCGGCGGCGGAGAGGCCCAGAATGTCAAAGTCCGCGTCGCCGCAGGACAGGTGAACCACCTGCTTTGCGTCGGAGGAGAAGGTGACAACATCGTCCGGCATCCGCCGGATGATGTCGCCGAAAAGGCGGGCGTTGAGCACCAGCTCTCCGCCCTCGGTGACGTCGGCGGAAATTTTTGTGCGGATGCCGGTTTTTAAATTGTATCCGGAGATGGTCAGCTGGTCGTCTGCCTGGAGCAGCAGTCCCTCCAGCGCGGGAATGGAGCTCTTCGGGGCCACGGCCCGGCTGGCGGTGGCGATGGCGCTTTGCAGCAGCGCCTTTTCACAGGAAAATTTCATGGTTTGGTCCTTCCTCTCTGTCAGGGGATTTTGAAATCAGGGGAGTTCCGTTCTAAAAAAAGAAAGAAAGCATATATTTGTAGAAATAGAAGCCGTAGGAAAAAAAGCTGTGGAAAGGGGGAGAAAAGCATTCTCCCGCAAGGATACGATGTTCCACACGGGGTGTGGAGAAGACGCGTGCTTTTTCCACGCCCTATTTTAGGAAAAGCTTTTCCACAGGGAAGTTTTTCTTTTCCACGGAAAATGTTGAAAAGATCACTGCCTGGAATTGATGTTGGTTTTGATTTCCTTGACGGTCTCTGCAAAGGCGGGGTCCTTCTTCATTTTCTTCTCTACCTGCTGGATGGAGTAGAGGACCGTGGAGTGGTCCCGGTCGTCAAACTGCTTGCCGATCTCGTCCAGGCTCAGATTCGTCATGGAGCGGATCAGGTACATGGCGATCTGCCGGGCCTGCACCGCGTCCCGGATTCGCTGCTGGCCGCGGATCACGGCCTCCTCCAGTCCATAGAGCTTGCAGATGTAGCGAAGGATGGTGTCCGGCGTAGGCACATACTCGTTGCTGCGGCGGAGCATGTCCTGGATGGCCCGGGTAACGGTCTCCTCATCGGTGTCGCTGCCCAGCAGGTCCTTGTAGGCCAGGATCTTGTTGATGGTGCCCTCCAGCTGCCGGACGTTGGCGGTGACGTTCTGGGCGATGTACACGGCGATCTTGTCCGGCAGATCCATGCCCAGCAGCGCCGCCTTGTTCTTGACGATGGCCAGGCGGGTCTCAAAATCCGGCGGTGTCACATCCGCCAGCAGGCCCCACTCGAACCGGGTGCGGAGCCGGTCATCCAGCAGCGTCATCTCAGAGGGGGGACGGTCAGAGGTCAGAACGATCTGTTTGCCGGACTCATAGAGGGTATTGAAGGTATGGAAGAACTCGTTCTGGACCTGCTCCTTACCGGCGACAAACTGCACGTCGTCCACCAGCAGCAGGTCCGCCTCCCGGTATTTGGCCCGGAACTCGTTGCCCCGGCCGGCCCGGATCAGCTCGATAAACTCGTTGATGAAATCGTCGCCCTTGATGTAGACGATTTTGGCCTTTGGGTCGTTGCATCGGATCACATTGGCGATGGCATAGATCAGATGGGTCTTGCCCAGGCCGGAGTCCCCGTAGATCAGCAGGGGATTGTAGTTCTGGGCCGGATGCTCCGCCACGGATACAGAGGCGGCGTAGGCCAGCTTGTTGGAGGGGCCCACCACGAAGGTCTCAAAGGTGAACTCCGGGGAGGCAAACCGCTCGTTGGAGCGGCGGGGACTGTTGTCATGGAGTTGGGCGAAGGCCTCGTCATCCAGGATCTTCACCTCAAAGTCCGTGGAGAAGATCTCGTGGAGGGAGGCCTTGATGTTTTTCATAAACAGTGTTTCAATATAGCCCTTTTTGAAGTCGTTGGAGCAATGGAGCAAAAATGTATTGCCCTGGATGTCCACCGCCTCCAGTTCGTCAAACCAGGTGGCAATGGTGGTCTCCGAAAGCTCCCCCTTTAACTGGGACAATACGTTGTCCCATACATCGGCAACGGAATTCAAGGGAACACCTCTCTCTAAAGAAAAAATGGGCATGGCAGTACGGCTTATTATACCAAAAATGAGGCTGGATTACAATACCTATTCTAATAATAAGAACAGAAAAAATCGGGCTGTAAGGACAACAAGATCTGGGGGTAGGAGCGTCTTTTTGCCACCAGATTTTGAAGACCATCAAAAATCGGGAGGAATCGCAACCAGCAAACGGAAAAACTGCCGGATTTTTGGGAAAGTGTGAAGTTTTTATTGACATATTTGCGCGGAGTCTGTATAATATCCGTTGCGCCGCTACAGGCGTTTTTGGATGGTTTACTGCGCTGCCGGCAGGCAGTGTCGAGTAATGGCTGCCCCCGCGGGCAGCGGCAATTCTGACAGGAGGTGTCTCAGTATGGCAACGAAACGTACCTATCAGCCCAAGAAGCTGCATGGCCAGAAGGTTCACGGCTTCCGTAAGAGAATGGCTACCGCTAACGGCCGCAAGGTCCTGGCCCGCCGCCGCGCCAAGGGCCGTGCCCGCCTGTCCTACTAAGCGAAACGGAACGCGCGGGAGACACTTGAACAAACGTCTTCAGGGACGGCGGGAATTTCCAATTCCTCCGTCCCTCGTTGAGTTTGTCTCAGGGGAAATGGACGGGTGAGGACATGAAGCGGGCAGTGACCCTGAAAGAGAATTATGAGTTCCGGCGGATGTATCAGAAGGGGGCGTCGGCGGTATCCGGCGCCATGGTCCTCTATTGCCGGAAAAACCGCCTGGGCCGCAACCGCCTGGGGGTGACAGTGTCCGCGAAACTGGGGCACGCGGTGATCCGCAACCGCGCCCGGCGCCGCCTGCGGGAGGTGTACCGCCTCAATCAGGTCCACCTGCGCAGGGGGTATGACATGGTCCTGGTGGCCAGGGGACGGACGCTGACCGCCTCCTGGAAAGAGATGAACGACACCTTTTTGCGGCTTTGCAGAAAGCTGGATCTGCTGGAGGCGAGAGAGCCATGATGAAAAAGCTGCTTCTGGCACTGGTGAAGTTCTACCGGGTGGCCATTTCACCCTACCGGCCGCCCTGCTGCCGCTATATCCCAACCTGTTCCCAATACGCGCTGGAGGCCATTGAAAAATACGGCGCCCTGAAGGGCGGCTGGCTGGCGTTCCGGCGGATCCTGCGCTGCAATCCGTTTCACAAGGGAGGATACGACCCGGTGCCCTGATCCGAAGGAGGGACAAGCCCTCTTCCGCAGGGGCCACTCTGCCGGCGCTGCCGGCGGCCGCCCATGGGGGCGGCGGGGCTGAGACGGGACAAGCCCGTTGGCGGACGCCTGCGCGTCCGGGCCCGATCACAATTTGGAGGAAGCACCTATGTTTTCAACCATCGGATACGCGATTTGTATCCCCTTTGCGGCCCTGGTGCGGTTGTTTTACAACCTGACCGGATCCTATGGCATGTCGCTGATCCTGTTCACACTGGTCATCAAGCTGATCCTGCTGCCCTTCCAGATGAAGTCCAAGAAGAGCATGGTGCGGATGAGCCGGATGTCCGGCAAGATGCAGGAGATCCAGAAGAAGTACGCCAACAACCAGGTGAAGATGCAGGAGGAGATGCAGAAGTTCTATCAGGAAGAGGGCTTCAACCCCATGAGCGGCTGCCTGTGGAGCTTTCTGCCCCTGCCCATCCTGATGGCCCTGTACTACATTATCCGGGAGCCCATTGTCTACTTCATGAGCTTCGGCGGAAAAGAGGCCGGCCTGGCGGTGGTGGAGTCTGCCCGGAAGGTGATTGAGGCGGCGGGGATTCAGCTGACCACCAACCCCGCCTACGAGCAGATCGAAATTTCCAACATCATCAACAGCCAGTTCCCCGACTTTGTGGCGGAGAATCCTGGCTGGATCAACATTGACTACCACTTCCTGGGCATGGACCTGACCCAGACCCCCTGGAGCGCCGTAGGGGCAATCTCTGCCGGCGTCACGCTGGCCATGATCGGCCTGATCCTGATTCCCATTATTTCCGGCCTTCTGAGCTTCCTGCTGAGCAAGGTCAGCATGAAGCAGTCCGGCCAGGGCGCCGCCAACGGATCCACCAAGGCCATGATGTGGATGATGCCCCTGATGAGCGTCTACATCGCCTTTATCATGCCCGCCGCCCTGGGCGTGTACTGGATTGCCCAGAGCGCCTTCTCTATCATCCAGGAGCTGATCCTGGGCCGGTTCTACAACAATAAGCTTCAGGCGGAGGAGGACGCCCGGCAGGAGGCCATCCAGGCTGACCGCCAGCGGCGGATTGAGGAGGGCAAGATCCACCAGGAGCAGGCCCGCCAGCAGTCCGGCCAGAAGAAGAGCCTGAAGGAAAAGCGGCAGGAGGCCCAGGCAGCCAAGGCGGCCAAGGCCAAAAAGGCCGCCTCCAGCACCACGGAGGCCGGCCGCGTGGGGGACCGTCCCTACGCCCGGGGCCGCTCTTATAAAGCGGACCGGTATGACGATCAGTAAGGAGCTTGTTGCGCCATGAGACAGTTTATTGATGTAACGGGCAAAACCGAGGAAGAGGCCATCCAGAATGCCCTGCGGGAGCTGGGCCTGGATCGGGACGATGTGTCTGTTGAGATTCTGGAGCGGGCAAAGTCCGGATTTCTGGGCCTGGGCAGCTGCCCGGCCAAGGTCCGGGTGAGCTATGGCCCGGAGGAAGAAGAGGAGCCTGCGGCGGAGCCCGCCCCCGCCCCGGATACCCGGAAGGATTGGGCGGAGGAGCGCTGGGGAGACGAAGAGCCTGTAAAGAAGCCCAGACGGGAGGAGAAGAAGCCCCGTCCGGAGCGCAGGGCGGAGGATCGCCCCGCACCAAGGAAGGAGCGCCCGGCGGAGGCTGCTGCTGAAACGGCGGCGCCGGCGCCCCAGGAGCTGGGGGACGAGGTGGACGACGAGAAGGCCCAGGCCATCCGCGCCTTCCTCTCCGGTCTGCTGGAGCAGATGGAGAGCAGCGCCCAGATCCACATTTATCTGCCGGAGAAGGGCCGCTATAAGGTGATCCTGGAAGGGAAGAACCTGGGCGGTCTCATCGGCCGCCGGGGAGAGACCCTGGACGCCATCCAGCAGCTGACCAGCTACGCGGTGAACCGCAGCGGCGGCGGCCGGGTACGGGTGCAGCTGGACGCCGAGGGGTACCGGGAAAAGCGGGAGCAGAGCCTGCAGCACCTGGCCCGCAAGACGGCGGCCAAGGCGGTCAAGTACCGCCGCAGCTTCACCCTGGAGCCCATGAATGCCTATGAGCGCCATGTGATCCACACGGCGCTGCAGGAGGTGGATGGGGTATCCACCTACTCCATCGGCACGGAGCCAAACCGGCGGGTGGTTGTGGCCTACGGCCAGGAAAAGAAGTGAATCAAACGAAAAGGCCGCCCGGTAGGGCGGTCTTTTTGACATTCCGGAAAGGCCGGCGGGATTCCCTTATCAAGGAACGCAGTGATTTCACGGGAAATTGAAAACCATTGGGGAAAATAGACAAACGGGTATGCCCTCTGGATGGGGCATACCCGTTTCAGCGATGTTCGGTTGTGAGTTGGTCAGGCTTCCCACTCCGCCTTGTGGGCCTCCCACCACGCCGGAAACGCCGGGTCCTTCGGGGAGAGGGTGGACTTGACCGCAGGAGCCATTATAGCGGTGTCTGTCTTTTCCCTAAAAGGAGAAATGCAGAGGGTTTCAGGAGATACGCCCAAATACAGAAACCTTAACAATATACCCTTATCATCTGTCCAGTAATTTCCCAAGTATGTTGTGTTAAAATCATCCAATGTCAGATTATTTGGCCTTTTCGTCCTATGGGCCTCTTGAATTTGCCCAAACAAGTATTCTATGGTTCGCTTATTCTCCACCAGCGCCGCAGTATCGAATTGTATTTGTTTTTCAGCGCCCGCTTCATAGCCATGGGTCGTTGGGAAAAGAGAGGCGTAAGAGAATTTCTTGCTGTCCGGTTTCGCCAGGCACCGATTGAAGATGGCCTGGACATTGCCCTCATTCAGATCAATCGGAAGAAACGAATTGGCTTTCGCTTTAGCCATTTCGTCGGCTCTATTCAGATTAAATTTCACGACACAATCCCCCTGCCGCGCCTTCAGCGGCGCCAAATGTTTGTTGTTTTCCCTATCATACAATACCGGCCTGCCCTTTGCAAGGCCGGCGGCGGGGATTTTCCCGGTTTCGGCAAACCGACAGGGTTTAATCCATCACTCCTGATCTTAAAAAGGGACTTTTTGGGCCCGGCCTTGACATTCCGGGCAAAACGTGATACAGTTCTCACGATATCCAAAAAAGGCTGTGACAGGGAGAAGTAGCTCCTGTTTCCCGGACAAGAGAGAGGGCGGATGGTGCGAGCCCTTGCGGGAGAGGGAGGGAAGGCGCCCTGGAGCCGCGGGGCGGAAATGCCCTGCCGGTCCCCGCCGTTACCGGGTGAAGAGTGCGCGTCAGCCAGGCGCGAATTCAGGTGGAACCACGGACGTTTCGTTCGCCCTGAGCCGAAAACCGGCTCGGGGCGTTTTTTCTGTCCGAGCCGCCGAAAAGGAGAATGAGCATGAAAAACACGGAAAAGACCATGGAAAAGATCGTGGCCCTGTGCAAGAACCGGGGCTTCGTCTTCCCCGGCAGCGAGATCTACGGCGGCCTGGCCAACAGCTGGGACTACGGCCCCCTGGGCGTGGAGATGAAGAACAACGTCAAGCGGGCCTGGTGGAAGAAGTTCGTCCAGGAGAACCCCTACAACGTGGGTCTGGACGCCGCCATTTTGATGAATCCCCAGGTGTGGGTGGCCAGCGGCCATGTGTCCACCTTCAACGATCCCCTGATCGACTGCAAGAGCTGCAAGATGCGCCACCGGGCGGACAAGCTGGTGGAGAGCTATGTCCAGGAGCACGGCCTGGACGTGAATGTGGAGGCCATGACCCAGGAGGACCTGGTGCAGTTCATCCGGGACAACCAGGTGCCCTGCCCCGGCTGCGGCAAGAGCGACTTCACCGACATCCGCAAGTTCAACCTGATGTTCAAGACCCACCAGGGCGTCACCGAGGACACCGCCAGCGAGGTGTACCTGCGGCCGGAGACCGCCCAGGGCATCTTCGTCAACTTCCCGGCCATCCAGCGGACCACCCGCCGGAAGCTCCCCTTCGGCGTGTGCCAGGTGGGCAAGAGCTTCCGCAATGAGATCACGCCCGGCAACTTCATTTTCCGCATCCGGGAGTTTGAGCAGATGGAGCTGGAGTTCTTCTGCAAGCCCGGCACGGACCTGGAGTGGTTCCAGTACTGGCGCACCTATTGCCACGATTGGCTGCTGGGGCTGAACGTCAAGGACGAAAACCTGCGGCTGCGGGACCATGAGCCGGAGGAGCTGGCCTTCTACTCCAAGGCCACCACGGACTTTGAGTACCGGTTCCCCTTCGGCTGGGGCGAGCTGTGGGGCGTGGCGGACCGGACCGACTACGACCTGAAGCAGCATCAGGAGCACTCCGGCCAGGATCTGACCTATTTCGACCAGGAGCAGAACGAGCACTATATCCCCTATGTCATCGAGCCCTCCCTGGGCGCGGACCGGATGATGCTGGCGCTGCTGGTGGAGGCCTACGACGAGGAAGTGGTGGGCAAGGACAAGAAGGGCAACGACGATGTGCGCACCGTCATGCGGTTCCATCCGGCCATCGCCCCCTTCAAGGCCGCCATCCTGCCCCTGAGCAAGAAGGAGATCCTCGCCGGTCCCGCCCAGCGTCTGCGGGATGAGCTGGCGAAGGATTTCATGGTGGACTACGACGACACCGGTTCCATCGGCAAGCGGTATCGCCGCCAGGATGAGATCGGCACCCCCTACTGCATCACCGTGGACTTTGACACCGTGGGCGAGGGCGACAAGGCCGGCGACAACTGCGTCACCGTCCGGGATCGGGATACCATGGAGCAGGTGCGGCTGCCCATCGATCAGGTGAAGAGCTATCTCGCGGAGAAGCTGGCATACTGAGCCAGGCAGCTCCTGTTCCATGTCCGCTGCGGGGCGGTGTCCCGGGTATTTTGGCAGGGACAGGAGCTCACCGGAGAGAGGGCCGGGTCTGCCCGGGGAATGGACACTGAGGGGCCCCCGCAAAAGCGCGCCGCTTTTGGGGAGGCAGGTGCGGCTGCCCATCGGTCTGATGAAGAGCTGTCTCGCGGAGGAGCCGGCGCACGGATTCCGGCGTAAAGAGCCGCGGGAGAGGTTCCCGCGGCTCTTTTTCTGAAGAAGCACGCAATCTGCACAATGGGAGGGACCCGTGGAAAGCACCTTTCTGCGGGCGGCCTCCAAGCCTGCGGAAGAGAGGGATTATGGTTGAAAACGCGAAGGAGGACCCGGGCCCTGGGCCCGGCTTGGCTCCGCTGGGGCATGTTTCTGGGGGGAAGCCTCTGCATGGGCCTGGCGGTGGCCGTCGCTGTCCAGTGGGTGGTGACGGGCTCGCTGTCCCTTGTGTGGGAGTGGTTTCTGAAGTGGCCCACCTATCTGCTGCTGACGGGCCTGCTGTACAGCGCCGTTGTCTTTTTCCTTGGCACGCTGACGGGCAGACTGTGGCTGGCGGCTCTGGTGACAGGGGCGCTGGGCCTGATACTGGCCCTGGTGGACTATTTCAAGACCGCCATCAACGGCACGCCCCTGGAGCTGGCGGATTTCGGCCTGGCCACCCAGCTGGGGGAGGTGGCCGGCGTGGCCGGGGAGCTTCAGCCGCCGGAGGATTTCTGGCGGGCGCTGATCGCCTTGGGAATTTGCGCGGGGATCCTGTTCCTGGTGCGTCGGCTGACGGTCTTGTCGGGCCGGGTCCGGTTCCTTTCCCTCTCCCTGGGGCTGGTGGCACTGATGTTTTTTTTCACCAGACAGGGAGCCCAGTCTGCGGGCACGGCCTTCCGGGTGGATATGAACACCCGTCTCACCGCAGCCAACAGCCATGACACCTATGGACTGACCCTGAGCCTCTGGCGGAGCTGTTTCCTGCAGGCCAAGGAGCCGCCGGAGGGCTACAGCCGGGCGTATATGGAGGAGGTCCTGGTTCGGATCGACGAGCTGCTGGCACAGGAGGGACAGGCGGACCCCGCGGATCCGGCTGCCGGATCGGAGGAGGCGCCCAACGTGATCTTCATTCTCTCCGAGGCGTTTTACGACCTGAACCGCCTGCCGGGGCTCACCTATGAAAGCGATCCCCTGGCCAACTTCCACGCCCTGGCGGAGGAGGGGATCTCCGGCACCTTCCACAGCCACTATCTGGGGTACGGCACCGGCTATATCGAGATGGCCCTGCAGTACGGGATCACGAACCGGGACTTTGGGGCCAGCACCAACATCTGCTTTCTGGAGAGCGAAGAATATGAGAAATTCGACGCCCTGGCGGAGCAGTTCACCAAGGGTGGGAAATACCGGGCGGAGATGCTGCACGGCTATAATGACAGCCTCTATAACCGCACGGTGACCTACCCCCTGCTGGGGTACAGCGACCTGTATTTTTCCGCGGACATCCAGCAGCTGGGGATCGAGGACGCGGTCTATGGCGGCTACTATATGCGGGACGCCTATCTCTACCAGGGGCTGCTGAAGCGGATGGAGGCCATCAACGAGAACGGGCAGCGGGCGTTCCTCTTCGGCATCACCATGGAAAATCACCAGCCCTTTGATCCGGAGAAGTTCAACTATGAGTGCCAGATCGGCGTCACCAGCGAGACCCTCAGCGACGAGAACATGGCCATTGTCCGGGTGATGGTGGAGGGAATCACCCGGGCGGATCAGGCGCTGGGACAGCTGACGGACGCCCTGCGGCAGAGCGGGGAGCCCACCATTGTGGTGTTCTTCGGGGATCACCGGCCCAACTTGTTCATGACAGACGGGGACACCGTGTACACCAAGCTGGGCCTTTGCCCGGACAACGACTCCGCCGACTGGACGGTGGAGGAGCTCTGTGACCTCTACGCCACGGACTATCTCATCTGGGCCAATGACCCGGCCCTGCTGGGAGACCGGGCGGGAACCGCACGGGACAGCAGCATCACCGACATCGGTCCGGAGCTGCTGGAACTGACGGGACAGCCGGTGTCCCGTTACTGGGGACTGCTGAATCTGGTGCGCCGGGCCAGCCTGACCAACATTGACAGCTACTTTGTGGACGGGAGCGGAAATCCCAGCTTCTCTCCGGAGGAGGCAGACCTCTCTGATCAGGAGCGGGAGCTGCTGCGGCTGCGGGAGGACGTGATCTACGACGCCATGTATGGGGAACAGTATATCACTGACGCCATGAATGAGCCGGCTCCATGACAAAGCGGAAAAGCGCCGCAGGCAATGCCTGCGGCGCTTCTTTCTGCACAAAATGAGGCTGCTTGTGGAAAATCCGGCGGGGCCGGAGGGTCAGGGCAGCGTTTCCTGTGCATCCCTCCAGGCCTGCAGCAGCTCTTTTGCGGGGTGGGTGTAGGCCGCTGTGGAAAACGGATACGCCTGCAGGGCCGCAAGCCTCCAGGGAGCCACATGGCAGTAGCCCCGGGGATGCTTTTCCAGATACCGCTGGTGATACGCCTCCGCCGGATAGAAGCAGGAGAGGGGTTTTACCTCCACGGCGAAAAAGGGGACAGCGGCTGCCTCCAGCACGGCAATAGAGCGGATCACCGCCTCGTCCGCCGGGTCCGTCCAGTACACGCCGGTCTGGTACTGGGTGCCGAAGTCCGGCCCCTGGCGGTTGGGGGTCTCCGGGTCAATGACGGCAAAGAAGGCGAACAGCAGATGGAGGAGGGAGGTGGCCGTGTCCTCGTATTCCACCTGCACCGCCTCCCGGAATCCGGTGCGGCCGGTGCAGACGTCATCGTAGTTGGCGTGGGCGGCGCTGTCCCCGTTGGCGTAGCCGGCGGTGACCTCCATCACGCCGGGCAGGCGGCGGTACAGCGCCTCCATGCCCCAGAAGCAGCCGCCGGCAAAGCAGATGGTTCTTTTCATCAGGCAAACATCCCCATAAAGCCGTCGGGCCGCTCCTGGGCCTGGCCCCAGATCTGGTGAAAGACCTCCGCCGGGATGGCGTGAGCCTCCGCTTCCCCGGGCCGGTTCAGGGTCCGCAGATCCTCCGGATAGGGCTCGGGGGACAGGGCCTCCTCCCGGCCGCAGGTGCCGCCGTAGGCAAAGCACAGGCCGTTGGGGTAGAACTCCACCCGCCGGACCTCCCGGCGGCTGCCGTCCAGCTCCGCATAGATGTGGCGGGGCTCGTCCTCCTCTTCCAGATTCTGCTCAATCAGCACATAGCTCATTCCATTCCCTCCTATTACAATAAATTTGGACAGGAAAGCCGGGCAGCCAGTCCGGCTT